>CAKVJS010000106.1 GCA_934754755.1 uncultured Erysipelotrichales bacterium | reverse complement strand
TTTATTTATTGTAGCGATTATTCTATGCAGTAGTGCTATTTGTTATTATTGTTATCGTAAATATCAAAGAAAAATAATAGAAAATTAAAAAAGCACTCGCGTGCTTTTTGTTTTCTACTAATTTTTTCTACATCGTTGACAGATACCTCGGAAGATAATATCCGTATCGATGATTTGATGTTTACTTGGTAATGTAAATAGGGAGATCGATGTTGTTTCCATATCATATATGGTATGACAAGTATTACATATAAAGTGGAAATGATCATGTATGTCAGCATCATAGCGAATACTTTGATCACCGACTTGTAATTTATGGATGCGATTTTCCTGTAACAAGATGTTTAGATTCCGATATACCGTTGCTAGACTTAAAGAGGGATGTGTCTTCTTAAGATCCGCATATATATCTTCGGCTGTGGGGTGATCACAACGCATTTTTAGTGTATTATAAATCCACTCTCGTTGCTTAGAATATCTTGTTTTTAACATAGTATTTCCTCCCATCTATGTTAATACTATAATAAGCAAAACAGGAAGTCAAATTATACACTTAGAAAATTATTAGGCATACGATTAAGCACAAAATAAAGGATAAAATCCCATGAAATATTCTGGCTTTAACGTACTTAGAAAAACTATAGGGGATATTTTCCAATAGGTTATCGGTTTGCATAAATACACTGATGCCCGCAAAGGATAAGTTAAAACAAACGAGTGCATATACGAGTGGAGTATGGGTAAACCTTAGTAGTTGTAAGGTTCCCGAACTAAATTCCAACATTCCTTGGATAATTACGAGTAAAAAGGGATTACTAATAAAGGGAGATAACGCCATGGCTAAAAATTGGAAAACTAACATATAGCCAAAAATAAAAATAAAGGCATAACAAGAAGAAATCAGACTACCCTTTAGGGCACTCACGATACTCATTTGTGGCTTCCGTAATCGTTCCAATGATGCAGCGAGTGTCTGCCATTTTTGTTTCTTGCGATATCTTAGAGCCATGCATATGCTGGGGATGATATGACAAAGATAAACAATGGCTGGTTGTTCTAACTTAAGGGAAACAAAGATAAATGATATGGAGGCAAAGGAAGCAATGCCTAGTAAGTGTTGCAGCTCTTGTAAACTAATGTAGCCTAATTCATAGGATTCCTTGATAATTTTGACATTGGTCGGATAGCCACAAAAAAAAGAGATAAAATAAATGGAGGACATAATGGGTGACAAGGAAAACAAGGGAATACATATCCATTGTATAAGATAGCTAAATAGATTAATAATACCTAGTGATAAACAAAGAGAAATCAAGATCATAAAAGGTAAAAGTGAAGGTAATAGATTTTCCACAACTATGGAAATAACCTGATTGGAAAGACGTACAATTTGAAACATGTTAGCGAAGGAAAATAGAGTAATAAAGATGACTAAACAAAGGGTGAAATAATAATTTAAGCGTTTCATATGCCTCCTTATAAAACGGGGTACTACGGTATGAAATTGCAGCTCTTAATTGGTATACGTTATGCGGTGAATAATGAAATATGCATGGAGATATGTATAATTAGTAAACCTATTGCCTAATATGTGTTAGAATAGAGATATCAATATTTGTACAAGAAGGAGGTACATATATATGGATAATAAAAAATTATTTCGTCTAGATATGTCGATTGCCGTAGAGGCTGGCGACGCGAATGAAGCGTATGAGGTGCTAATCACCAAGGAGACCTTAGTCCAAATACAAAAATTAATCGTGGACTCAAAAGATACCATTACCGAAATGTTTGATAACGATGTAGAGGAACAACCAACTATCATCAACTAAATAGGTCGTAAGCGTAAGCGAATGTTTTAGCCCTTTTTGTTATGCTTCGCTATACATATTTATACTGTCCCTTTCATATACAGTATAAGAGGTGTATAGCGTGTTAAACATAAAAATTGATTCTAGAAAAGTAAAGCCAGGAGATGTATTTGTCGCTATTGTTGGACACCAATTAGACGGTCATGATTTCCTGTTGGAGGCTATTGATCGGGGAGCAACAAAAATAATTACTAGTAAACCTGTTGCTATTACTACGCCTGTGCCGATCGAACAAGTATCTAATACGGCACATTACTTACAGAACTACTTACAAAAAAAATATAAAAAGCTATTAGAGGGGCTAACCATTGTTGGAATTACCGGAACCAATGGAAAAACAACGACTACTAGTTTTATTTACCAATTATTATCGAAATTGGGGATCGAAAGTGCTTATATCGGTACCCTTGGCTATATCACCCAAGAGGAAAAGATCCCACTTATCAATACAACGCCTGATATTGTAACCCTATATGAATTATTGTTACGTGCTAAACAAAAAGGCAAACGAGCAGTTATCATGGAGGTCAGTTCCCATGCCTTAATGCAACATCGATTACATGGAATTGAATTAGACTATGGTGGTTTCACAAACCTAACATTAGACCACTTGGACTACCATAAAACGATGGATAATTACTTGCATGCAAAGATGAAGATCTTAGAGCTGTTAAAGGATACGGGAATGATGATTGTCAATATGGATGATCCGCATGGGGAATCTTTCGTGCATAAGCGATATAAGGGGATCGGTAAAAGTGCCTGTGCATATCGATTGGTTCGCTATCAATATACGTATCCCTATAGTCACTTGGTATTTATGATGGGTAAGCAAAGACAAGAAGTGCAATTGCCTTTTTTAGGTGCCTTTAATATGTATAATTACTTGATGGCCATTGCGATTGTTCATGAAATGGGACATTCGATGGATGATATTATAAAACATTCGAGCTCTCTGTATGTACCCGACGGAAGATGTGCTCTATTTGCCTTGTTTCGAGGCAAGGCTATTGTTGACTATGCGCATACACCGGATGCGGTGCAAAATATTATTACTGCTATGAAAAAGGAAGCAAACGGGAAAATAATAACCATTATTGGCTGTGGTGGTGATCGTGATAAAAATAAGCGCCCTATTATGGGCAAGATAGTCACTACATATAGTGATTTTGTTATTTTCACAAACGATAACCCAAGAACGGAAAACCCGATGCAAATTATTCGTGAAATGGTTGCAGGTGCTAGTAATAATAACTACTATACAATGCAAAATCGCAAGCAAGCGATTGCTTTTGGAGTTAGCATGTTAGAAGAACATGATATTTTATTAATTCTTGGTAAGGGTCATGAATCCTATCAAATAATAGGAACTAAGAAAAATGAGTACAGTGATATTAAAGAAATTGAAAAATATAGTCTAAAGTAGAGTATAGCGATAAACCAGCTTATCCTTGGATAAACTGGTTTTCTTATTGCTATACGATTATCCTGCGGCCCCCGTAGGTCCGGTAGGTCCCGTAGGTCCGGTTGGTCCATCTGGTCCAGTAGGTCCAGTTGGTCCTGCAGCTCCATCAGCACCACTAGGTCCGGTAGGTCCAGAAGGTCCTGTAGGTCCAGAAGGTCCAGTCGGTCCAGAAGGTCCAGTAGGTCCCGTAGGTCCGGTAGGTCCTGTTGCACCTGTTCCATCGGCACCACTTGGTCCAGTTGGTCCGTCTGGTCCAGTCGGTCCAGTTGGTCCAGAAGGTCCGGTAGGTCCTGTTGCACCAGTTCCCGCTGGTCCGGTAGGTCCCGCAGCTCCGGTAGGCCCCATAGGTCCGGTAGGTCCTGTTGCACCAGTTCCCGCTGGTCCGGTAGGTCCCGTTATACCATTCGCTCCAGTAGGTCCAGTCGGTCCAATTCGTCCCGCAGGTCCTGTTGCACCAGTTGGTCCAGTACCACTAGGTCCGGTAGGTCCCATAGGTCCTGTTGCACCGGTAGCACCTCTAATTCCCGTTGCACTAAAGTCAAGAACAACAGATCCTGGACGGATATCTACAGCAACACTTCCATCTGAAGATTGAAAGACAACATTTGTACCTAAAGTTACAGCTATAGAACCACTTGGTCCCATTATGTTGAATATTGGTGTACCGCCAGAACCAGTACCAGTTCCTGTTCCGGTAGCTCCCGTTGGGCAACAACACCATCTTCTTCTTCTTCGTCTAAATTGGTTAAAATCATCATTTATACTCAAATTCTTCGCACCTCCTTTCCTATAGTAGTATTATATGCATGATTTATATAAGGAAAAGGCGTTCGCCTAGGTTAGAAAGCAAAATGTTTGTTATCCTTTTTGTTGCTTTGATTGCACAGTAGTCACATGTTAAAGGAAAGGTGCTAAAATCTTTTTGTTGTATAAATAGGACTCATCGTTGGGCTTGCACTTACCAGCTAATTCATTATAATGGTTGGCTTTTTGGTAATCTTGTAAGAAATAATAACAAACACATAGTTGAATATACGGAATATAGTCATAACAATCAATATATATAAAGCCACCATTTGTATCATCACGACAACAAGTAGTTGCTACTGTATACCAATATATAGCTTGTTCAAACTTTTTTTGATCATAGAAGTAAGCCCCTAAATCACAACATATTTCAGCTCTCGGATTATCATAATAGAGACTTTCTAAAAGGGATTGAATGGCTTCGTCTATTTTCTTTAATTGAAATAAACAATACGCTTTGAACTGACAGGCAGAAATATAATTCTCTTTCCATCCATCCTTGCACTTTAGGTACTTTTTAAATACGGG
>CAKVJS010000105.1 GCA_934754755.1 uncultured Erysipelotrichales bacterium | reverse complement strand
ATAGAAATATTAAGACAAAGGTAAATGAAATTGTTCAAGAATACCTTGTTGAGCGTAAAGCAATGTTTATCCCAATTGCCTGTGTAGCTACCTTTATGTTAGTAGGTTATGCAGCAATTGATAAAGAAAAGCCTGAAATTACTACAAATAGAATAGAGTTACCTTATGGTGAAGCTTTAGATATGAGTACTATTGAAATGAAAGATGATCACAAAAATCGTGATTTAATCAATCTAGAAGTAGTGGACTCTACGTTGGATTCGAAGCAAGTAGGATCATATAAAGTAAAGGTAAAAGCAACGGATCAATTTTCTAATGTTGCAACAAAAGACATCACCGTTGATGTTGTTGACAAAACAGCACCTGAATTTGAAGTGTTAGGATCTAATGAAGGGTATGTAGTACAAGTGCCTGTATATGGAAGCAATGATATTGCAAGTTATATCAAAGCGAAAGATAATGTTGATGGAGACGTAACACCATTTATTGAAGCAGATAAACCATTAGATACTTCAAAATTAGGATTCCAAGATATCACTTTATCTGTAAGTGATAGTTCTGGTAATAAGAAAAAAGAAACGTTCCAGTTTGCGGTATCCGATATGGAACCACCAAAAATTGAGTTACTAAAAGGAACAGAACCTGTAATTGACTATGGTAGTGTATTTAGTATTGATACCATTGCGAAGATAACAGATAACTATGATACAAATCTTGATGTAAAAGTACAAGGTACCGTAGATACATCAAAAGAGGAAGTACAACCTATAAAAATTATTGCTAAAGACGAATCTGGTAATGTTAGTGAAGAAAATATTAACGTGCATATACAAGATATAAGTGCACCAGAAATTAAGTTAAATAGAGATCAACTTACGGTTACTACAGGACAAGCCGTAAATGGTAAAGACTACTTAATTTCTGCCATCGATAACAAAGATGGTAATGTTACAGATAAAGTTGATGTTAGCGCCGTAGATACTAGCACAGCTGGTACGAAAGCAATCGTTTATACAGTTAGCGATGCTGCTGGAAACGTAGCACAAGCGCAACTTGCTGTAAACGTAAATGCACCGGCGGTAGTTACACAAACAACTACAGTTGGTACAAGTCCAACGGCAAATAGTGCAGTCGGATTCGCGGTATCGAGAATTGGTTCTGCCTATGTATATGGAGCAGAAGGACCGAATGTATTTGACTGTTCCGGGTTAACAAGATGGGCATTCAGACAAGTTGGTAAAAGTATCCCAAGAAGCTCAGGAGCACAAGCTGCTGGCGGATCATTCGTTCCACGTGGTGCCTTGCAACCAGGAGATTTAGTGTTCTTCTCTTACACTGCTGGAGGAGAAATTAAACATGTGGGTATGTATGTTGGTGGTGGCATGATGGTGCACGCTGGTGATGAATCAACAGGTGTACAATATAGTAGCATTAATATTTTGCACTATGTAACTGCTCGTAGATATTAATCATGCATAAAGAGTATCTGATCTCATTCAGATACTTTTTATTTTTCTATTAAAGTATATGTGTAATACAAAGTTTTAAGAACTATACAAATAAAAAAACGCCTTAGCGTTTTTTTCTAATTATCGTGATATTTCTACCGGCTTCCTTTTTACGATGACTGAATAGTAAATCATTATTATCTATCGTACATTTCGTTGATACAGTAATATTTTCTCTTGGAATTCCTACATTTAGTAATTGTTGTTTGTTTAAACCCTTATTATCCAATAGGAAGTGGGTAGCATCCCTTTGTTCGTAATATTTGCTTGTATCGAAATCCATTTTCTGAATTTGCGAGATCACATCTTGTTGTACCTCATAGTTGTGTTTTTCAATAGAGGGGCCAATATATGCATATATCTCTTTAGGATTACAGTTTTCTACTGCAATAAGGTGTTTAAGGACGGTTGTAGTAATCTGTCTTGTTGTTCCAAGCCAACCGGAGTGGATGGAACTAACAATACCAGTATCTCTACAATATAATAATATAGGAGTACAGTCTGCATGAAATGTAACTAGAAATAAGTCACTATCGGACGTATATAAGGCATCCGTGTTTTCTAGTTTATTTTCAATCTTCCTCATATTGGTACCACCATCTGCTTTGCTTACCTTTTGTAAGTGGTTGGTATGTGTTTGGCGTGGAGCTACCATTTTTTCAATGGTCGTATGTAAATATTTTGATAGTTGTATTCGATTGTTTAAAACGGTATGCGAATCCGGGTTATTAAAGGACATATCACCAAAATATTTGGTTACTGTATAGGCTTCTATCTCTAATGGAAATGGATTCCACGGTAGTAATTTCATAAATTTTTCCTCTCTTCTATGCGTTTGCCATACCCGTTTCATTGTATCTACATATAATACAAGTAAAGGAGGTTGAAAGAATGTACAACAACGCATGTAATTGTGGGCCTAACAACTTCGGTGTACCCTATGGAAATGGAAATGACTGTAACCCACGTTTAACACCGATGTTTGCGCCAAAACAAGTGATGGTTACACAAAGCTGTAGATATGTAGAACAACCAGTTATTTGTCCGGTTGAAAATCGTCATGTTCAAACACTTGTTTCTTATCCACGTTATTATCCGCAAGTTGAACAAACATATATGGTTAGGGATTTAACTGCCAATGGAGCGGCTAACTTTGCGAATGGAAACCCAGGATCTGTTGGAACGTATGGTGCTCCTAATCAAGCATACTCTTCTGGATCTACAACAAAAACATTTGGTGTAAATAATTCTTTTAAAAATGGGTGCGGCGATTAAGCCGTATCTATTTTTGTGAGTTGCTCTAGATACTCAATATCTGGATCAATATAAATGGTTTGATAGCTCTTTAATAGTACCTGACCGGGTTTACCACCCGGCAATTTTTTTACGTTCTTAATTAATGTATAATTAACCGGCACACTATTACTATTGGTTGCTTTGGAGTAGTAGGCCGCAAGGGCACTCGCAAGGCGAATCGTATCCTCGCTTAAATCATTGCCTTTAACTACCACATGGCTACCAGGCATATCTTTAACATGAAACCAAGTATCAAATCGATCCGCAAAGCGACAAGTTAAATATTCGTTTTGTAGATTGTTTTTACCAATATAGATCGGAATATGATCTTTGGTAAGGTACTGTTCAAAACGAGGTTTTTTAGGTGCCTTTTTTTGTTTTGTATGTTGTTTTTTAAGATATCCTAGTTTCTCTAATTCCCCTTTCATTTCCAAAGCATCTTGGTAAGAGGCGTTTTGTAATAGCGTTAAGAGGCCATCAAAATAGGTGATCTCATCTTGTGTTAATTGTATTTGTTCTTGTAAAGCCTGCATTGAATTTTTTGCTTTCCGATAGGATACAAAGTATTTTTGTGCGTTTTGTTTTACATCTAAACGAGGATCTAGTGTAATCGTTTCATCTGTATCGGTGTAATAATTACGTATCGTGATGTATTTTCTTCCTTTGGTAGATAGATGACTATTGGATAACAATAGCTCTCCTAGAATACGATATTGATCATAGTTTTGGGAATCAAATAAGGTTTGTTCTAATTTATGAAGTTTCGTTGTATTTTTTTGTAATTCGGTCTGTATGAATTTTAAAATATTAGACGTTTGTTGTTTGATTCGTTCTTTTTCATCGAGTTGATGGAAACGAGTATCCAGTCCCTCAAAGAAGTCATAGGTTTGTTCATGACCAGCTATATGGGTGAGTGGAAGGCAATGGAAAAATTGTTTGGTTGATGTAGTAATAATATATACATATTGGGATTCTTTTATTTGTTCTAGTATGCCTTCGAACGACTCTCCTTTTTCTATGCGATATATGATTTCTCTAGATAGGATTGGTGATACACCCTCATATACATCCGTTAAGTTACTACAGCTAATCCAGGGACTTGTAAATGGATTTACCTTATTCGTGTATGTTGGTGGAGGGCTGTAGGTCGCACCAGGTTGTATAATTCTTCTAGGATTTATGGCCGGTGTGATATGTTTAATACAATCCATTATTTTGTGATCTTGTGCTGTTATAATAATATTAGAATGTTTACCCATGATCTCGATATAACAATAATAGGTTTTTAATATACCAATCTCATTATAATTCGTAAAGACAAGACAACAAATTCGATCCAATCCAATTTGATTGATTTCCCTAAGATAAGCACCCTCTAAATGTTTCTTTAATAACATTGTCATCATGTTCGGTTGTTGTGGTTTATCAAAGGGTAGATAGGTTATCTGCAACCGAGCGTGAATTGGATGACAGGATAATAATACATTCTGATTTTTACGGTGGGCTCGTATTTGAATAAGTAATTCATATTTTGATACCTGATAGATTTTATTGACTCGACCACCTAGAATTTCTTGTTGCAGCAATGTAATTGATTTATGCATCATAATGCCATCAAAGGACATAATATCACCTCTTTCTATAATGATAGTAGGCAAACATAGAAAAGTAAATATAATTCCTCCTTTATATAAAAAAAGACAACCTTATTATAGTTAGGTTGTCTGTAAAAAATATAAATTTTAAACAAGAAAGAAGAAGATATATGATATGAAGAAGAATTAAAACATAAATAAAAACAAAAATGAAAGGAGTGATTATGTAGTGTAAAAGTGAGTGCTCCTTTTCACTACTCCTATAGTATATCTCAAATATTAGGTTTTGGAAACGTTTTTTTTAT
>CAKVJS010000104.1 GCA_934754755.1 uncultured Erysipelotrichales bacterium | reverse complement strand
TATCGGCTTTGATCACATGTTTCTGTTCTTCTTCCTTCGCCTTTAACAAAGCTAGTTGACGCAGTAGGGCAACATCCTTTTTATCGATATGTAGTCCCTTTGGTTCTGTTTTTACGTTGTCTACTTGCCCACTATTTGTTTCTTCCTGTGCAACAATCACCTCTGGCTCTAATGCATTTTCTCGATCAATGTTATCATCCTCACCATGACGTATTTTTTTTAATATATCTAAACGAGTATTATATTGTGCCTTACCAACCGTATCTTTCGCTAATTGAATGGCGTGATCAATATCCATGTTCCCTTCCTTAGCAATTTGTTCAAACGTTTTTGCCTCCGTTAACGTATCTTCCGTAAAATCTAAGATACTGGTCCAACGTTCTACTTGTTGGAAAAACTGATCATCCTCTTCATCTAAGCTATGATCCTTTGCATCGTTACGTTCAATATTGGCACCTTCTTTAATGCTATCCCGTAATTTCTTATACTTTTTAACACGACTTCCTGTCATCATCCTCACCACCTGCTAATATTATAGCATAATTTTTGCATTTGTCTGTGTGATTTTATAAATAATACTTTTCCATTTTCGTATAAATTTTTATAGAAAAAAGTGGCTATTGTGTTTATAATAGAAAACATAAAAAGGAGGAAAATAAAATGACTAAAGTGAATGTTAATGAAAATTGCATTGGATGCGGTGCATGTGTTGGTGTCGCACCCGATATCTTTGATCTTAACGATGATGGATTAGCACAAACGAAAGACTATGACTTTGAAAATCTGCAGTCAGTCGCACAAGAAGCTGTGGATTGTTGTCCAGTCGATGCAATTGAATTACAGTAATTAAAAAAGGGTGTCTAATGCTTGAGGCACCTTTTTATTTCTGAGGATATTTTGTTAGGAGAGGTTGTAAACAAGAAAACACAATAGCGATCACAACACCCTTTATCATATTAAAGGGCATATATATAATAAAGACCGCTTGTTCATAGGGTGATAAGACTTGTAAAAAACGAGGCAGGATCAAATGGCTAGACAGAGAAGTAAAGTTCTTGATTGTACTAGCATCCATACTTGTATACCAACTGGGCTTACCCAATAAATAGGTAGGTGTAATAAAGGTGTAATTGGCGATAAACATTACCGCTGAAAATACGAGCACACTAACAATCATTGCCATCCAATAATTCAATACCTTATATTTCGTCATTATTAATTTTATCATCGAAGAATACGTAATCGCTAAACAAAGTGATCCAATCAGTGAGGTAATTTGTCCAATGGCAAAAGGCCCAACAGGTCCTTGTACGAGAATGGAAACAAAAAACTTACAAAAACTCACAAAAACAGCAGCATACAACCCTAACATACTACTGGCTAATAAAACCGGTACTTCCGAGATGTCCATTTTCAACCACGGAGCAATTGGATATGGCAATTCAATAATACATAATAATAAACCGATGGCCGCCAAGACAGATGCCATGACTAATTTTCTAGTCTTATCTTTTTTCTTCATTATTCTTCCTCCTAACAAAAAAAGATTACGAAAAAACGTAATCTCCACGACCTAAAATAAACATTTGATTCATGTTCTTCTTTCATCCAGACTATACTGTCGGTATAGGAATTTCACCTATTCAACGAATGTTCGCGGACTATCACCGCCGATCGGGAATCACACCCTGCCCTGAAGATACTTTTTACAACATAAAGTCTACCACTTTTTTTTACAGAAGTAAAATTATATAGATTTAAAAAAAGAGCCAAACACATTGGCTCATCCTAACTTAATATCAATATTTTTCTTTTTACCTTCTCGTTCTACGACAATTTTAACCGTATCACCTGGTCGTTTGGAATACAACTCAGCGAGAAAACTTTTATACGTAGTGACATCCAAATTATCAATTTTAATAATGATATCACCTTGTTTAATACCAGCCTTAGCGCCAGCTCCACCATTCTCTACACTGGCTACATAAATACCATCTTCTAGCGTTGTTTCAATACCATAGTATCTTAGTTCATAGCGAGAAAGACCAGAAATAGAAGCCCCACGAATACCAATTACAGGCCGGTTTACCTTACCTGTTTCACGGATTTCTTTAATATCTTTCATAACATTATTAATTGGTAAAGCAAATCCTATGCCTTCTACCGATGGAGCACTAAACTTCATAGAAGTAATACCAACTAGCTCACCGACCGCATTCACGAAGGCACCCCCACTATTACCTGGGTTAATCGCCGCATCGGTTTGAATCGCATTTACATCCCAATTACTTTGTCCGCTTCCATTTACATCAACCGAAACAGTACGATCTGTTGCACTTACAATACCTTGCGTTACTGTACCGGCATATTGGATTCCTAGTGGACTACCAATGGCTAACACAGTTTCTCCTTTTTTTAATAAATCAGAATTCCCTATTTTAATAGGTTCTGGTTCGAAATCTGTTTTCACCTTTAACAAAGCAATATCACTAAATTGATCACTACCGATTAATTGTGCTTCCGCTCGTTCCTTATTCGCAAATACAATTTCAAGTTGACTAGCACCATTAATAACATGGTGATTTGTTATAATATACGCTGTATTTCCTTGTGCTTCATAAATTACACCACTACCACTACCGGCTACTTGGTTGTGACTATATACTTCGACACCAACAACACTATTCGTTACTTTCTTTACCATCTCCGTAATATTTGAATTAATATTGTGTTGGATGTTTTCTACTTTGTTCTTATAATTTATTTTGGTGGCATTGATACTAGAGACTCTCCAAAACATATATCCATTCATTATTAGCGAAAGTAAAAGTAATGCAATAACAATGACCTTAAACCGTTTGTTTTTTATTGTTTCCATATTGATTCCTCCTTCAACTACTTGGCAGCAATCTTGCATACATGATTAATTTGTATACACGCATGCCTATGTTATGACTAGTATAGCATAGCCAAACAGTATTTTCTATATGAATAGTTTCTTTTGCCTACTTCTTGTTTGTTTAATGATGTATGACATCATACGGTTTTACATTTGAAACATTATACCGGCAGCAATTAATCAAAAAAGGCTACTAGAGCCATGCGTATATTTCTAAGAACACTAGAATTTCTAATCCCTTTATTTAAAGTCCTTTTGACTAAATATATAGGCCCCTATACTAACAGAGCAGATAAGCATTAGAAGACCAATTCCTATGATTTGTACTATTTCATGCGTTTTTAATGTAGATAAATGAGCAGCCTTATCCAGAAAGGTAATCGGTTCTACCTTCGCAAAATCAACCAATTTAAATAAAAATATAAAAATGGAAGAAAAAGTTATATATAGTATGGTAAAAACCGACACTACCGTACTACTCTGAAACAGTATCCCGATAAGCATCATTATCCCTATGATTCCTGCATAGACCGGAAACTGCAAAGCAATAATTTTTATCATTTGAATTATATGAGATGATACATATATTTGTCCCCCCATGTTATTAAATAGAAGATTTAAAACCACACCATATACAATATAACTAATCACTAATAAAAGTACGAGTAAACAACAAGTAATAAATTTAGCCAGATATATCTTTATCCTGTTATATTTATAAGAAACTGTATTTTTTATTGTTTGAAATTTAAAGTCAGATACAAAAACATGTAATACGATAGGTATTAAGAAAAACGCTAATATGTTGGATCCTCTTAAAATTTCTAATATAATTTCTGACCCTTTGACAGCGTAATTGACCTCACTTAACCCCAAGGCATCGGGCATTAACATCACCTGACCATCTCCTAAATAACCCATCATCAGAACGACTATAAGACCAATGGATATTCCAAACATAACTTTGCTTTTTCTAAACCGATATAGATCCGCTCGTATAATAGATATCATTATTATTGCCTACCCTTCTGAATCAGAGTAAGAAAATATTCTTCCAGCGAACTACGGTATTCTTGAATTTTCTTAATTCCGATACTATTCTGGTATAAACAATTGGTAACAATTTCACTGTCTATTCTGTCATAAATATGTATAGTAGTATCCGTTACTATATCCATGTCTTTAATAGGTAAATTTTTTTCTAATACAGAAACAGCACTTCGACTATCGGATACTTCTAAAATAATATACGTCTTACACTTTTCTTTAAGTTGTTCAGCACTGACCTCTTGAATTATCTTTCCATGATCGATAAATCCATATCGGGTAACTATTTGTTCTAATTCATTTAGAATATGACTAGAAATTATGATGGTAGTTCCATGTTTTTTATTAAGCACTCTAATTGTTTCTCGCAATTCTATAATACCCATTGGATCTAAGCCATTAAATGGTTCATCCAAAATTAATAAATCCGGCCGATTCAATAACGCTAGCGCTAATCCAAGCCGCTGTTTCATTCCCAATGAAAAGTTCTTAAATTTCTTCCTTCCTGTATTTTCTAGTCCAACCATTTGTAAAGTATCTACTATCACTGACTTATCAGTAATGCCCTTAAAGATAGAATAGTATTTCAAATTGTTATAGGCTGATAAGTTTGGATAGAATGCGGGGCTTTCAATAACTGCTCCTATCCTTTCATATAAACATTTAGACGGTTTTGAATCAGTCTGATTAAAAAGCATAACTCTTCCTGAACTTTGTTTGATCATAGACATAATGATCCGCATAGTTGTTGTTTTACCAGCACCATTCTCACCAATAAATGCATAGATATCACCTTGATACACTGACATATTTAAATCTTGTAATATAGGTTTTCTAAAATATGTCTTATTTATAGACTCCATTCTTAATACTGTATTATCCATTATTGC
>CAKVJS010000103.1 GCA_934754755.1 uncultured Erysipelotrichales bacterium | reverse complement strand
TTACTATTCTAACCAATCAAATGATGGATACGGATATTAAAATGATCGTTTGTTCCTTGCAGCGAGATATTGAACAAGGCAAAGATTTGTGGCAAAGTCTCAAGGATTTTGGATATTTTGAAGAGATGTTAGTTGCTTATTTTCTTTTGCTTTTGAAAAACCATAAGCATAAGAACGCATTATTAAATTATTTAGATGTTAGTGAAAAAATATTGCAATCAAGAATAGATACGATGATACGAGTTTTATTACCTAGTATATATGGATTTGTTATGGTATTTGTTTTAGTTGTATATTTGAGTATTATTTTACCAATGATGCAAATTATTGATTATATGTAAAGGGGGATATTATGATTGATAAGAAGGGATTTACGCTTGTTGAAATGATTTTTTGTTTAACTATTATATTTGCAATACTATTATTGGTTATTCCTAATATTACCAGTAAATCAAAGGTGGTAAAAGATAAGAGTTGCGAAGCGCAACTAGAAGTAGTAAATTCACAAATTATCTTATATGAGATAGAAAATGATACATTACCAACATCTATCTCGCAGTTAACCCAAGGGAAAAAACCATATTTAAAAGAGAAGCAAGCAGTTTGTCCAAGTGGACAAAACATATATATTAACGATGGGCAAGCCTATGTTAAATAAGCGCGGTTTTACATTAGTAGAGATGTTATGTAGTTTCAGTATTTTAATTGTTATGTCTACCTTTTCATTAACCTTTAGTCGGGGAAAAAATGATCACTCTCATGAATTCTATCAGTCCATACAATCGCTCATAGAAGAAGCCCGAATGGAGGCTCTAACAAGGCATTGTCCAGTATACATAGATATAACAGAACAAACGATTGGGTATCGAAATGCGATGAAGAGTAGGAGGGTACAATTACCTCCTACCATGCATTTTGAACAAATTAAAAATATTCATTTTAATGAAAATGGAACAGTTAATCAAGGTAATCACATTGTTTTAATAATGAATAAAATAAAATATTGGATAATTTTTCATGTGGGAAGTGGGGATTTTTATTTACAAAAACAATAAAGGAAGCACCCTTGTCGAGTGCTTACTATCATTTAGTATATTTACTGCCTGTATTATTTTATCCATTTCTTTGTTACGGGGGTTATGGGATCAATACCATAAGGATTATGATACGTATAAGAAATATATAATACTACAAGAAGGGGACTAGTGTGTTTAGGAAAAGAGGTTTTACATTAGTGGAAACACTATTTTCACTGAGCATCATATTGATTATTATTTTTAGTGTAACGCCATTAGTATCTTTTATCAGACGTAGTCAAGGGAAGTTATTAATCATTCCTTCGGATATTGAATTAGGTGTCAAGAAAATGAGTCAGGATTTATATACTGCTTATCATTTACAAAGTAATGGAGATACACTTACCTTTACCGATAGCAATGGTCAAAATCATATTTATTTACATAATCGACGCATCATTCGTGAGCCAGGATTTGTTATATATATGCATGATATAGATGCTATTCATTTTAGTATAAAGGGAAATACTGTTTATATCCAGATTAAAAAGGGAGAGATGGTAAAAAGGTATTTACTTGGATCTAATATATTGGAGTATAACCGTGTTAAATAATAAAGGTACCATTTTACAAATTGTTTTAGTGTTATGTATGGTGATTACAACAACCTTAGTAGCTACTGCAAAAGTTGTCGTTGATAATGCGCGAGCTCTACAAAGAATAGAAGAGGTGAATATCACTAGAAACATAGAAATAGAGTTATTAGAATATTTTCGAACACAGGCTAGAGAAGGTACGCTAAGCACAAATAAAGTTCATATAAAGGATGCTACAATACAGTATCAAATATCTGATGAACAAACAGATCAGTATCTAATTAAAGCTAAGATTGATAGGAATCAGAAAGTATATTCTGTGTCGCTGTTTTTACAAAAGGATACATTAGTAATATCGCAATTTTTATATCAATAAGCGAATGATTTGTATAAAGTAAAAGGGTATATTAAGATATTAGTATAGATTGGGGGATGCAGGATGAAACAGATAGAGGTGGTGGCAGCCATTATAGTAAAAGAGAATACGGTATTTGTAGCACAAAGACGTGATGGTGAATTTAGAAACTTGTGGGAGTTTCCAGGTGGAAAAATTGAAAAAGGGGAGAATGCCGTGCAGGCATTACATAGGGAGATACAAGAAGAGTTAGATATTACAGTTACTATTGAATCTCTATTCCAAGAGGTGCACTATGCATATCCCACCTTTTATTTACACTTACAGTGCTTCCTATGTACGATAGGATCTGAAAAAATAACGCTAAAGGAGCATATCAGCAGTCGCTGGTTAACGCGTGACCAATTGGATGAAGTAACTTGGTTACCCGCAAACAAAAACATTATTTCATCTTTGAAATCATATTTGTAAAATTTCTTCCAATAGATTACATTGTAGATTTATGATATTATGTAACGTACGATAAACAGGTAATGAAAATGAAAGAGGAAAAAACGTTTAATGGTATTTTTTTACCGTACGGTGAGGATGAAAAATAAACATAACCTTGAGTTGTTGAGGAAGTTATTAATAATATGGGCAGGGGCTTAATTCCTAAAGATTCTGTCTTTCATGAGATTATAGCACTATCTAAACAATATGAAGATGAATTTTCTGAATTGATTTAGCCATGCCATTTTATATGCTTGGCTTTAAGACATATTTAAGATTTGGATATAAAATAAAACAAGCAATATAAATATAAAAAGCTTCCGTTTATAAAATGGTTAACAAATTATTACAAATTTGATATACTGATAGGGTACTATTAATAAATAATAAGGAGATATAGAAATGATAAATGTTGGAGATTTGAGACCAGGTATGACTTTTCAATATAATGGAAACCTATTTGTAGTATTAGATGCTTCTCATAATAAAACAGCAAGGGCAGCTGCCAATGTACGAGTTAAGATGAGAAATATGCGTTCTGGTTCTACGACAGAGGTGACTTTTGGTGGTAATGAAAAAGTGGCGAAAGCACATATTGATAAACGTAAAATGCAATATTTATACAACGATGGTGATTCATTAGTTTTTATGGATAATGAGACATATGAACAAATTGAGATTCATAGTGATCGATTGGAATGGGAAATGAATTTTTTAAGAGAGTCGGATCCCGTAGAGGTTACTAGCTTTGAAGGAGAAGTATTAGGACTTTCTTTACCGATTAATGCACCCTTTAAAATTACGGCTACGGAACCTGCTGTAAAAGGTGACACGGCAACTGGCGCTACGAAAAATGCCACGATCGAAACCGGATATAATATTAAAGTTCCTTTATTTATTGAAGAGGGAGAGGAAGTTATTGTTAATACTTCCGATGGTAAATACCAAGGAAGAGCATAAAACACCAAGATGGTGTTTTTTCAGTTGAAACAGTGTGCATGTTTTTTTCATAAAATAATTTTCTTTGCATATGTTTAAGTATCTACGTAAAGGAGAAGAACGATGAATAAACAAGCGATAACTTTTTTAACATTATTCAGCCTAATTTTAGTATTATCCATATACTATATCTTATTACCGCCAGAAGCCGACCGAGCAAGCCCCGTACATGTAAAAGAAGCCACATCGACAAGTCAAATTGACACACTACAGGGTGAATTAAATGCAAAAAGGGAAAGCATCATAAGTGAAAGTAATGAAGCTATTGCTTCTTCTGGTAGTACCAATGAAGCGATTTCACGCGCTTTAGAAACGATTGCACAAACAAAAGAAACAAAAAACAAGGAAAAAGAGGTTAATCAATATCTTAAAGAATTAGGTTATAAAAAGGAAGTTACCGTGCACAAAGGTGATGTAATCTTCCCTAGTATTGACGCAGCAAAAGAACTTGCGGCAATAGCCAAAGAGGAAGAAGAAAAGAAAGCCCGGAGAGAGGCAAAACGGAAAGCCGAGGCTAAAAAAGCAGAAAAGGCCGAAGAAAAAACAGAAGAAATTTCAATAGACGACTTTGCAAAGGTAAATCTTATTGTAGGTAAAATTGTAAATTCCGAAGCGCTTTCCAACTCGAAAAAGCTTTTGAAGAACACGGTTTTTGACGGCAAGAAAGAGAGAACAATTCTCTCCGGCATTCACGAATGGTACGAACCGAAAGACATTATAGGCAAAAAAGTTATAATCATTGACAACCTTGCACCGAGAAAAATGGCAGGTATCATGAGCGAAGGCATGATTTTGGCAACCGATAATCGGGACGGTTCCGCAAAGGTTATATTTATTGATGACGGTGTTGAACCGGGCAGCAAAATAAGATAAATAACACAAACAAAAATGCTCTGTTTTTAAGCAGAGCATTTCTTTTAGGAGAAGTTTATGAATAAAATTTTTGACAGCCACAGCCACTACAACGACGATGCTTTTCGGGCAGATTATGACAATGTGCTTAATCTGCTTAAAGAAAGCGGTGTAGGCAATGTAATGAATGTGGGATATGATATACAGTCCTCTCAAAAGGCTTTGGAACAGGCAAAAAAAGAAGATTTTATGTACTGTGCGGTGGGTATTCACCCGGAAAATGCAGAGGAAATATTAAAGCCGGACAGCCTTGAAACACTTAAAAAACTGGCGGCAGATTCAAAGGTAAAAGCAATCGGCGAATGCGGTTTGGACTACCACTATGAGGACGCACCGGAAAAAGATATTCAAAAGCAGGCCTTTATTCGGCAGATAGACCTTGCCAACGAGCTTGATTTGCCGATGATTATTCACACAAGGGATGCAATGGCAGATACCATTGATATACTTACTGCTCACCCCTTGAAAAACGGCGTTATAC
>CAKVJS010000102.1 GCA_934754755.1 uncultured Erysipelotrichales bacterium | reverse complement strand
TTCCTGTCGGGTCAAATGCATCACCCTCTACGTATTTCATTTTTGTAGGATATGATACTATATTTAATGCTTCTGGAAAAGAACTATATCAGGAAAACAAAAAAACAGGTATTATCATTGATGATTTGCCAATCGTTCATACCGATGGTAAATATCGTGTATTACATGAGAATGGTAGTGAGCTAGTTGCTCGAAAAAAATCTATTGATTATGTTTCTATTATGGACACTACAACTGTATTAGTAGGTGATAAACGAGAGGTTAGTATTGTTAAGCAGGGTAATGCAACAAAGGTGCCATCACTAGCTTTAGCAGGAACCTATCGATACGAGGATAACATTGATAATAATTACTTATTATATGATAAAAAAACAAGTAAGCTAGCATATATTAAGGATGGCGAAAATATAGTTTTTAATCGTAAAGTGGATATGGATGCTGCGTATTTCGATAAGAAACAAAATATAGTTTTAAAAAAGAAAGATAAGATAGCTCTCCTAACAAATAATGGTAAGGATAAACAAGAAATAAATAATTATTACCAAGATAACAAAAACTATATTGTCCGCAATGATACCTTCTTATATGGGCCACATCTGTTTTATAACAATGGTCATGAAACCAAAGTGGAAGGTGTACAATTGAATCCAACAGTTGCCTTTAGTGCATTTCCTATTTTCCCGGTTTATGTAAAAGATAAGGGATATCAATTTTATAAATTTTCTGGTAAGCCAGCTTTTACTACCCTCTATCGAAAAGCATCGCCTTTTGATAAAAATGGTTTATCCATTGTTAGTAAAGAAGGTAAAACTTGGTATTTGGTAGATACAAATAATGAGAAAAAGACAGAAGAGTATAAAAAAATAGAATTCATTAATGATATCTATTACGCGGCTTATACTACGGACAGTAAATATGAGATTATAGATCAGAATGGAAAAAAACAATTGGATAATTCTTTTATGGCAGATAAACAAATCACGTCCTTTGATGGAACACTATATGGTATTTTTATGAAGAATAGTACTTCTTATGTGTATGATATGAATAAAAAAGAATTGCTTTTCCGTTGCGAAGATTCTTTAAAACTGGATGCCCAAGGATATTTTGTTGGTAATATTACATACTATAATAGAAAAGGTGAGAAGGTCTTTACAAGGTAGGAATGATGGAAATGTATTATTATATTAGTATTGTAAGTGTTTGGGCAATAACATTTTTTATACTTAAAATAGTATTTAGTGAATCCGAGGGTCGTCGTAATAAAAAAAATCATAACATTGTTTGGTTTATTTATTTGGATCATCCTTTCCAGTATAATCGATTACGCAATCTAATTTGGCTTTGTGTTTTAAGCTATATGTTGACCTCTATGCAGCATTTTTTTTCCGTGTTATGGTTTATTGAATGCTTTGGCTTTATTACTGTTGGTATACTAACCGATGCCTTGGGGCAAGTATGTACTCATTATTATACAAGATGGCGTTTTGGTGACAATATAAAGTATGCCAATGCATTGTATCAAGAGATGCGGGAAGCCTTACTTCATCCGGATTATACGGAGGTACATGAAACCGATCCAACCTATGCATTAGAAAATATTGTATCTAGGCATATGGATATGGATGACCATGTAGCTATTGTTAGTCGGGATGGCGGGGATTTTGTGAGTGGTTTTAAAAACTTACCACCTTTAACCTATGTAGTTGAATCAAACGTTACAAAAGCAATGAAAAAATTGGAAAACAAGGAAGTTAAAGTAACATCTTATACAAAGTATAATACATTACCGTTTAAAGATGAAAGAATGGACATACTAGTTAATGTATTATCTTCTTACGATAAATCAGAAGCATACCGCGTATTAAAATCTGGAGGATATCTTATTATCGATCAGATTGGCAGCGACAATTATAAGGAGATAGTTGGAACCATAGTACCTTATCAAATCACCCAACCATGGAATCGTGACGTGTGTTGTCAGGAATTATCGGACATTGGCATGGAAATTGTGGATAGCATGGAAGAACAGGGCTATATACGTTTTCAATCACTTACGTCTTTCTTTGCCTTTGTGCATCGTTTTTCACCCGAACGCATAGAACATTTCGAACGATATATTAATTTTTATGCAAAGGCGTTAGAGGAAATCAAAAAGAATAAATTTTATGACATAACGACACATCGCTTTGTAGTTATTGCGAAAAAACCATAGTACGGCTGTTTACTACAATATTCTAGAAATAGGGCTAAAAATTAAAAAAAGTATAGAAATAGTAAAATTAAGGTGCTATAATGTAAATTGCATATGAAGGAGGAAGTATAATGGCAGAAAAGTTATCATTTGTAGTTTCTGATCCTGTAGGATTACATGCCAGACCAGCAACTATTTTAGTAAATCAAGCAAGTAAATTTACTAGTGATATCAAGTTAAAATACAACGATAAAGAAGTTAATTTGAAATCAATTATGGGAGTGATGTCTTTAGGTGTTCCTACGAAAGCAACAGTGGAAATTATTGCTGAAGGAGAAGACGAAAAGGACGTTATCGCTTCTATATCAAAAGTGATTAAAGAACAAAAAGTCGCTGAATAAATGAAAGCTACAGATTCCATTTGTAGCTTTTTTATATAGGGTAAAGAGCAATCAATAAAAAATAGTAGTTATTGTAGTATTGATTTGATATACTAAGCAAAAGAGGTGATTGTAATGAACTATAAACAAGAGTATCAACGATGGGTGGACTGTCCCACTTTAGAGCCTTCCTTAAAAACAGAGTTATCAATGTTACAGGAAACAGAGCAGGAGGATGCCTTTTATACCGAACTGGAATTCGGTACCGCAGGTATGCGTGGCCTTTTGGGCGCGGGAACAAACCGGATGAATATATATACTATCCGTAAGGTTAATGTAGGATTTGCGAAATATATAGCATCGTTAGAACAAGGGAAAAAACGGGGTGTAGTAATCGGTTATGATAATCGACATATGTCCTATCGCTTTGCTTTAGAAAGTGCAAAAGTATTAGCTAGTTATGGTATTTCTTCTTATATATTTGAGAGTTTACGGCCTACTCCTATGTTATCTTTCGCTGTTCGTTTTTTGCACTGTGCAGGGGGTATTATGATCACGGCTAGTCATAATCCAAAAGAATATAATGGTTATAAGGTATATGATGAAACCGGATGCCAGCTCATTCCAGAGTGGGCAGATCAAGTAGTACAGTATGTACAAGAAGTGGATGATGAATTACAAATTCCAGTTCTCGATTTAGAGGCTGCAGAACCTTACATAACTTGGATAGGGGATGAAGTAGACAATGCTTATTATAAGCAAGTAATGCGTATTCAAATGCATCCAGAAATGAAAAAAGACAATTTTACCATAGTATTTTCACCCCAACATGGAGCTTCTAATATTCCGGTTCGTACCTGTTTACAAAAAGCCGGGTATCATATGATTCCTGTCTTATCACAATGCGCTCCGGATCCGGATTATACAAATACAAAATCACCGAATCCAGAGGTACCAGAATCGTATGAACTCGCTATAAAAAAGGCAAAAGAAGTCAACGCAGATGTTGTCGTTATTTGTGACCCAGATGGGGATCGACTCGGGGTTGTTGCTAAGCATAAAGAGGAATATGTCTTATTAACGGGAAATCAAAGTGCGGCTATTTATTTGGAATATATTTTATCGCAACTACAAGCTAAGGGACAAATTCCATCAAATGCTATTATGTATAATACGATTGTAACGAGTGATCTAGGTGAATTAATTGCTAAACAGTATGGCGTTGCTGTAGAAAAAACATTAACTGGTTTTAAATTTATTGGGAACCGAATTCGTCATTATGAAAAAACAGGTGAAAAGCAGTTCCTATTTGGTTATGAAGAATCGTATGGCTGTGTTATCAAAGATTTTGTCCGTGACAAGGATGCCATTCAGGCAGTTATGTTAGCTGCGGAAGTCGGTAACTTCTATAAACAACAAGGGCTGGATCTAGTGGATGTACTACACCAGCTATATGAAAAATATGGAGCCTTTACCGAATCGCAAATTGCCCTAACAAAACAAGGGGTATCAGGGGCTAAACGGATCCAAGAAATCATGAATTCTTTACGTCTACACGAACCTAAAACAATTGGAGACTATGAAATTATTGCTATAGAGGATTATAAAACAGGGTATCGAAAAACAAAAAAAGGCAAAGAAAAGCTTACTTTACCTAGCTCGAATGTTCTAAAGTTTTATTTGGCTGATGGTTCTTGGATAGCGGCTCGACCTAGCGGTACTGAACCCAAGTGTAAATTCTATTTCTCGATAAAAGGGCAAACCATTGCGGAAACACAAAGTAAAACAAAACAATATCATGCAGCTATACTACAATTAATTGGTGAATCATAAAAGGAGGGAATGATCCCTCCTTTTATTGTTCTACGGGTCGCAAACCACATGCCCTTCCATCTGCTACATGATAGTAAGTAACAAGCAAAGTAGAGGTATCTAAAATACAATAGGTTGGCTCAAAATAATCACCGCGAGGGTAATATGCAGAACCGGGGTTAATGACTAGTATATTATCTATCGTTTGTAAAAAAGGGACGTGTGTATGTCCAAAACAAACGATATTAGCCTTTTCCTCTTTTGCGGCTTGCAGTAAACTATGCATGTTATAGTAAACGTTATAGAGATGACCATGGGTAATAAAGAAGCGATGATTATCGATGAAAGGTGTTAGTTTTTCCTTGGCCTTATTAAAATCATTATTACCACGTACCAAATAGAGGTTGGATAGCGGGAGTTTACGGTAAGGAGAAAATATATCACCACAGTGGATATAATAGTCGACAGGATGACGATGTAATACCGCCAATAAATCCTCCCGATTCATAGCATGTGTATCAGATATGATTAGTACTT
>CAKVJS010000101.1 GCA_934754755.1 uncultured Erysipelotrichales bacterium | reverse complement strand
GCCTTAAAAAACTACATGAGTGATATTGCCTATAGTGAGTATGGTTGGGATATACACGATGAAAGCTAAAAACAGCCTTTAATGGCATTTTCTATGTTGATAAAACAATTAGCCCTAATTGTTTAAATTCCCTTGTTATTATGGTATTGCAGTTTTTTTAATTTTGACTTATTTTTCTCGTATATTTTTGGAGCAATAATGACTATTCTATAGTGGAGCCTCTGACTATAAAATATTCTTTAATATTATTTTAGAAGTTCCTAAGGGCAGTTAAATATATATGAGAAGAAATCTGATATTACACAAAAGCAGATTACATTTGAAAACGTCGTTTATTTATTAATATAGAAAAAGGGGGGATTAAGATGGATATTAGGAATATGCATGAGAAATCAAAAATGATACTTACATTTTGGAAGGAATACTGCTATTGGGCACCAAACAATGTAGCAGAAAAACTAAAAAATAGCACGGATTGACTGGCTTATCGATTTAATAGATTGCCTCCAAATTTGGACTGAAAAAGCCCCCGCATTAACTGATGGTGAGCTTATTTTAGCTTATGCAAATTTAGGATGCTTAGTTGAAGGATTTCTTAAATTATTTTACTGCGTATACTATAATGATTATATAGAAAATGTGTTGAGGGGCAAAACAGAATCTATCGATAAAAAATATGAACCTAACAACCTAAGATTTGAATCTTTAAAACAGCTGGGTCGAAAAACAATCTGGAATAATAATACTAATAACCACTGGAATCTTTGGATTGATACAATTCAACGTAAAAGAAATGCCATTCATACATTTAATAATATTAAAATTGGTAACTCTATGCAATTCATGATTAATATAAAAAAATTTGGTGATTTTGTTGAATTAATGAATGAAAGATTACCATACCCAGATGAGTGTACATATCTATCTCAAAGATAAATTACGTTGAAATAACCTTAAATAAAAAACTGAAAACTAGTGTTTTCAGGAATTGGTATATTGGCGTCCACGAGAGGATTTGAACCTCCGACCCCACGCTTAGGAGGCGTGTGCTCTATCCAGCTGAGCTACGTGGACCTTTCTCTATCATAGTATCATAAAGAATGTACAAGTGCAATATTTGTCAAAAACAAAGGATTTACATACTAAATATATACGATATACTAATATAGGTGATAAAAATGTTACAAAATATAAAACGAATCTTACTAGCTATTTTAACTTGTTATATAATTATAGGATCATTGTGGATATGTCAAATTTATATTCGTCATCAATTGCATCGAAAAGGTTTGCCTATCTTAGGCTATCATAGTGTAGTCCCAAATCCTGAAAAGAATGCATTATATCCTAATGATCCGTATGTACTATCTGCTTCTGACTTTGAAAAACAAATGCAATATTTATATGTTAATCAATATCATACCTTAACTTTAGATCAGGTATACGAATACTATATGGGTACTAGTACTTTACATACTCCTAGTATTGTTCTTACTTTTGATGATGGATATTTGAACTTTAATACAATTGTCAAACCCATTCTAGAAAAATATAATTTTCATGCTAGCGCCTTTGTGATTGGGAAAAAAGTGCATCAGAAAAATACTAAATATTTACATAAAAAAGATCTTATCCCAGATAAGACCGTTTCCTATTATAGTCATTCCTATGATTTACATCACTTTTCTTCGGTTCCCTACCACAAAATGTTGGAAGTTGCTTCTATGCAAGAAATAGAAAATGACATTACAAAAAGTAGTCAGATAGTAGATACTTCCTATTATGCCTATCCCTATGGTATTAGTACTAAAGTAGCTAAAAAGGCACTAAAAAACAAACAGATTAAGTTAGCCTTTGGGTTTAATGAAAATCGTCATATGACCCGCCAAGATGATCAATATGCTTTACCACGCTATCTAATTTTTGGAAATATGCCGATGTGGTATTTTAAATGGATCGTAGAACAAGGATAGTAGCTATTTTAAATGTTTATGAATAAAAGTATCAATGGTCGACCAATAGGTTGCATAGTCTGCATCATTGGATTGTACATGTCCCGCATTATAAATAACTAATTTTTCCTTTTCGTTAGGATATTCATTATATAATCGATACATCATATCAATCGGAACAAAGGTATCCTGCGCCCCATGAATAAATAATACTGGTAGTTTACATTTTTGAATTTGATGGATGGGTCCTTTTTCAATCGCATATCCAGTACGGGCTTTAACAATCCAGGAAGTAATAGATAGCAATGGAAATTGTGGCAAAGAAAAAGAGTTTTTTAAATGATAGGCAAAAAGGTCTTTGGCATTGGTGTAACCACTATCTTCAATTACCATTTTAACATTTTTAGGAAGATTTTCTCCCGCGGCATTCATGATCGCAGCAGCACCCATACTTACACCATATAAAACAATAAGACATTCGGGATCCTGTTTCGTAATATAGGATATCCATTGCATAATATCCAACCGATCATCCCAACCTAATCCAATATACTTACCTTTACTTTGTCCATGACTTCGTAAATCGGGTGCTAATACATTATAGCCCCGATAATAGAAGTGTTTGATGGCCCAACCTAATTCCCTACCTTCACTCATATATCCATGAACAGCAATAATCCATGTCCGACTCGCATTTTTAAACATATATCCATGCAAGGATAAACCATCAGTAGAATTTACATTTATATCAACACTCTTGGTAAACAATACGTCCGGTGAGGTGGATACTGGTTGTTGCAGGTGCTGGTACACTTGTGATTTATCACTGTTTGGATCCAATAATAATTCACACATGTAATAACTAGCGTATACTAATAAGCTAGTAGTGAATATACATACTAGCGTCATTATTGTTATAAAATACCGAATTATTTTCTTCATCCACTCACCATCTTTTCTTCTACGAATAGTATGTGCAAAATTTGTAGAAATTAGACACTGATAACATGTTTTTTTACAGACAAAACATGTATACTATATAGATAGGAGGTGTCATAGATATGGCAATCGATACCTTTTTTACACACGGCATTATTAATAGTGGATTAACGATCATCGTAACCCTTATTTTATTATTTTTGTTTAGCCAACTATTAACTGGCTATATTAAGAAACGTTGGTCTACACATCGTGTCTTTTTACTTCGCATCAAAAAAAATATCGTTTGGATTTTGGCTATTGTTATTGTTTTTTTACAAATCAAACCGTTACAATCTCTGTCAACCACGTTGCTTGCGAGTGGTGGTTTTCTAGCAGTAGCGGTGGCGCTAGCGAGTCAGGAGGCAGCCAGCAATATCATTAATGGTATTCTTATTTATGGCTATAAACCGTATGTAATTCATGATTCTATTGTACTTCCTGAAAAACAAATCAGTGGTAAAGTCATAGATATTACTTTACGTCATACAGTAGTAGAAACAAATGAAAAAACACAGATTATTATTCCCAATACAATCATGAATAAAAGCGTCATTGAAAACACATCGAGTCTTACTGATCACAAGGTAAACTATCTAATTATGCAAATTGATTATAATAATGATCTAGAAAAAGCAATAACGATCATCGAAAGAGTTATTTCTGATCTTCCAGATCAGAAAAATAGTGGAAATACACCAAAGGTACAATGTATCGATGGTAATCCAACCGCTATAACCTTGCGTGCCACCTTACTTTCTCTGGATAGTTCGACAGGATTGCAGATGACCAACGATGCCCGCAAACAGGTTTTACTAGCATTTCAAAAAGAGGGTATAATGATACCTAGTTATCAAATACAAAAATAGATACTATAGTTTATACTAAAGCAACATTACTCATACATACTATAGTAAGATTTGGAGGAATTACAGATGGATAAATATAAACAAAAATTATATCGATTTATGTATGGGCGTTATGGTAATGATGCCTTAAATACATTTCTATTATTTATTATCTTCATAGGTATATTATGTAATTCATTTTTCATACACAAGGCTATCTTTACTTATATTATATGGGTCATCTTATTCCTTAATATATGGCGTACCTATTCACGTAATATTACGCAACGACGCAAAGAAAATGAAGTATTTTTAAGATATATACGCCCCTTTCGCCGATACTTTTTTCTAATTCGCCGGCGAATGCAGGATAAAGATAATAAATACTATCTATGTCGCAAGTGCCAACAAATGGTTCGAGTTCCTAAGGGACGTGGAAAAATTACCATTACTTGTCCAGTATGTAAAAATAAATTCAGTAAGAAGAGCTAAGATAATTCATCGTCTTTTCTTATCTATTTAAAAAAGGTCATATGACCTTTTTTATTGTTGGATATATTCTAATAGTAACTGTACCGTATTTTCAATTGCCTGATAGTGGGTTCTTTCCATACCATGAGAAGCATGGACACCAGGGCCAATAAGAGCCCCACGAATATCATTTCCTCCCCGCAAGGCAGCACTAACATCACTGCCATAAAATGGATATATATCAATCGCATATTGTAGGTTGTTTTCTTTTGCGAGAGTAATTAATTTACTTACCATATTATAATCATAAGGACCACTAGAATCCTTTGCACAAATACTTACATCGTACTCACTGCACGAAAGATTGTCCCCAATACATCCCATATCAATCGCTAGTAATTCCTTTATTTCTGGTGGCAAATGACTACTTCCATGACCAACCTCTTCATACGTTGAAATAATAATAATTAAATTATGACGGGGTACTATTTGTTTTTCTTTAATTATGTTTAATAAAGCAAATAAACAAGTAACACTTATTTTATCATCTAGGAACCGTGATTTAATAAATCCAGTGTCGGTTATTGTAGTTTTAGGATCAATCGCTATATAATCTCCATTTTGAATATGTAATTCATGGATATCCTCCTTATTTTTTACAATAGCATCCAAACGTATATGC
>CAKVJS010000100.1 GCA_934754755.1 uncultured Erysipelotrichales bacterium | reverse complement strand
ACCGATGAGGCAAATGCCGCTGGATGTAACGGTATAGAAGAAGGAACCATTCTTAAATAAAAGCACGATTGTGCTTTTTTTATATACGAAAAAGGCTATCGCAGAGCGTATAGCCTCTTTTTTATACTTTTATTCGTTGACTGCTTTTTTTAATGCTGAACTAGATTTAAATGCAGGTGCTTTGCTTTCCGCAATTGGCATCGGTTCTCCCGTTCTTGGGTTTCTTCCCGTACGGGCACCACGTGTGCGCACTTCAAAATTTCCAAATCCTTTTAATGAGACCTTATCTCCCTTAACTAATGCATTTGTTACTTCCTCAATAAAGGCACTAACTACTTTATCAACATCTGTTTTTGTCATTTCTGTATTTGATGCGATTGCTTCTACTAATTCCGATTTATTCATTATTATTCTCCGTTCTCTTATTATATAGGATTTTTCCTAAAATCATTATAGTACTAATAGTTTATAAATACAAGATAAATTGTAGTACAGGTTTATGACTGTCTATACCCCTATGATTTTACTACTTAATCATGACAATATTCTTCAATAAAAGCGAATAATGACTTCTTATAGTCGTCCTCTTCCTCTAATTCATATAAATATGTTTCATCCTTTAAGACAAACAATTCTTTTTTACCACGACAGGCATTATACAGGGCATACACATGCTTCAGTGGTACCAATTGATCATTCCGAGTATGAATAAATACCGTTGGAATATCGTTATGTTTAACTAGATCCACAGCACTTTCCTTAATGTTTATTTGGACTTCATGAAGGATCTTTTTACGAATCAAACGCAATAGCGGAAAGGGTGCAACACGATACTTTTTAATCCGTCTGGCTACGATATCATATACACTTGTATAGGCACCATCACTTAAAATGACATCGACACCATGTATTTTTTTACTACTAGCTCCTTGTAAGGCTGTATTAGCCCCCATTTCTTTACCGTAAATAAGGATATGATGGTGATTTCCATTTCTTCGCTTTATAAAACGAATCCACAACGCTAAATCCTCGACATCTCGAATTCCTAACCCATGAATATATCCATCGCTTTTACCATGTGCCCTAGCATCAACAGCCAAAATATTAGTATTGCCTAATTTCTTTTGAAAAAAAGTTATATACTGATCTAAGTCACTAGACTGTTGCTTAAAGGGATGCAATATAATTAGTGTTCTGGTGGCTGATGAAACAGGTATGTAGGTACCACGCAAAACCATATCCTGTTTATTCTTAATACTGACCTTCTGTCCTGGTATTGTTTTTTCACTATTTGTATCATCCGTTGGTGTACGATACATAATCTTGTTTGCGATCCTCGTCGCTAGTACATACATACTACTGATACTTGTTGTAATCGTTGTAAATATAGTTACTGAAGTAATGATTTTTCCTCGCTTTTTCATTATCGATACTCCTTGTAATTTTCCATTAATAACCGATTGATATTAGAGACTTGTTCGAAGGATGGTAATCGATAGCGATCGTCTTCCATTCTTCCAACATAAAAGAAAACTGCCTTTTGTAACTCCTCTTTAACTATTTCGCGATATTTTTCAGGAAATGATGAAATCGGGAAACAGACAAAGAGAAAAGTATTAAAGTCTTGTGAAAATAATTGAATTAATAGATCATATCCTTGCGCGGCTATAATTGCATCCCCAATTTGTTTTTGTAAGCCATAATTCGCGATGGTAAGCATATGATTCATAATTAGTCGAATAATATTCATCGAAGCATTTTGATACTCCTCTTCTAATTTCTTTACCTTTGTATAGAAGTAAGTAGCAACAATATTATCCTTCAATGAAGCATAGATATGTTCCATTAATAGAAAACGACATTTTGGCCTTTCTATTTGGATGGATGGTAAAGTGGTATATAGAGCAAAGGCAAATATCGGAACCTTACATATATGCGTGATAGCTTCGGTTAATGATTCAAAGCAAGTATCATAAAATAGATCCAATTTTTTATAAACAATCTGGATAATCGTATGAAAATACGTAATATATAACTGATATTGGGTGTCAAAATATTTGGAAGTTTCACCAACCCACTCATACTCATATAAAATTTTATCTAATAATAAGTTACAAGCATCCATAAACTGTTCATATTTTTTAGCGTTACTTAAACCTTCTAAATAAGGGATAAATAACTCACAAAAGGTATCTACAACTTCCTGATTAATGCCTTGATGAAATTCTAAGTAATCGAGTAAATGGCGGTAGTCTAATGGTGTTAGGAATAAATCATTCCTTTTAATATTCATATAATCACCATAACATTTTACATCTAAAGCCATTGTAAAACGCATAAAGTAAAGCATTCTTTCTAACGCATCACAGACAATGAAGTTTTGTTCATGATCATGTAATAACACGGAAAACATATATTGGATACTAGGTTCATGTTGGACTGTTACCGAGACATCAATCTCTCGAAACTGGGCATCTAAGATATAATATTTAAATTTATACGTAGATTGATTAATTAAAATATGACTTTGATAATGATATTTACCAATATATTGGTTTTGATGTTTTTTTAAATACTCCTCCATCTTTTTCCTTGACATTACATCACCTCTATTCTTATCTTATCAAATTTTACATCATTAAGATACTAGGATTACATAAGAAATTGGTTACGAAGTAATGATTATATACTTAGATTCCCCTTTTTAAATGGAAAGGTGTCGATAACATGTAGGTTATGTTCCTTTGCGAAAGCATGTAAATCCTGTAACATCTCATCATTAATTTCTTCTGGGGCATGTGCATCCAAACCAAGGACAACATCATTACCTATTTCACCGACAATATCCCAAAAGTGAGTATTTGGATACTGATACACCCACTCCCCATCTACCTTACGTTTTCCACGACGCATTCCACCACCATTGACTTCTAATGGCGTATTTGTTTCTTTTGCCTTATTGCAGATTTCCCGCGTAATTCGTTCACAAAATGAATCCCAGTGTACTTTTCCAATCATAAATAAATCTGGATGTGCTAAATAAGAAAATAATTTGGTTTCAAAGGCAGCTATTACATCATCCTTGTATTTTTCTATGGCTGCATGATTAATATTGGAACGGCCATAATACTTAGAAGCTATCGAGTAGCTATCAAAATGTTGTCCTAAAATTAGGTAATCAATTTCTCCACTTGTCAGCATCTCCTGATAGTATGGTAAATACTCCTTAAAATATTCGGCTTCAAAACCGATATATATTTTTATTTTATCCTTGTATTTTTTTTGTGCTTGACGGATATTATCTTCATATGTCGTTTTATACTTATACGCCATACGCATATTAGGTCCCCCTAGTTTCATGGCTGTAAGCCATGTTTTAAAGACTTTCTTATTACTAAAGGCATACTTTATTCCTCGTATTAGATGTCGGCGATAGTGCGGTAAGGGTACATGACAACTCATACCTAAAATTTCAATATTGGTATCAATCGCACTCTTAATCATATCTTCTTCATCTCCCGTTGCATGTCCACAACGAAAGGTGTGGGTATGAAAATTTGTTTTCAATCTTCTTCCTCCTCTCCATAATATACTTTATATAAATATAAGCCCTGTGGTTTGGCCTTGTATAAACACTTTTCCTTGCCTTCGCTTTCCAACAAGTGAGCCAGCCTTTTTGTATCTATGCGATGGGCACCTACTTGGATAATCCCGCCAACAATATGACGCACCATATAGCGGCGAAACCCATTACCAATCAATTTAAAATGAATGTTTGTATTTTTTCTTTCAATAGTGAAAGTATACATGGTTCGTGTTGTATTACCATATGGATCATTGGCACAGAAGGAAGCAAAATTATGTGTGCCAATAAATAGCTTACTAGCCTCTATCATGGCATCAAGATCTACGCTCTTTCCATACTGATATATATAATTCGTCTGTAAAGGGTCGTATATACCAGTATTCATAATGTAGTGATATTCTTTTTTAATTGCACTATAACGAGCATGAAAATCTTCGCTTACGACCTGACAGGAATATACATAGATATCCTCTGGTAAAAAATGATTGATGGCTCTTTGCCACTGCCACTCTGGCATTTGTCTAGTTGTATCAAAGTGAAATACTTGTCCCTTAGCATGCACCTTACGATCTGTTCTTCCCGAACCATGGATAATAATATCCTCCCTACAAATGGCTCGAATTGCCTTTTGTAATTCTCCTTGTACCGTTCGATGTTGATCTTGCACTTGAAAACCATGAAAGTGCGTTCCATCATAGCTGACTAGACACTTTATCCGATTCAAAATAAACTAATTCCAATCTCGAATAAACATATAATAATGATAATACTAAGTGCCTGCGTGTCTTGTCGTTGCCAGATTAAAGAGCGATATCGGCTGCGGGGTGCTTCTGGATTATAATTACGGCTTTCCATTGCATTCGCTAATTCTTCTGCTCGTAAAAACGCCGATACAAATAAGGGAATTAATAATGTTATAATTGCTTTAATTCGAGCCTTTAATGAGCCCTCTGAAAAGTCCACACCACGGCTAGCTTGTGCCTTCATAATCCGCTTCGCTTCTTCCAATAAATCAGGAATGAAACGCAAGGCAATGGAAATCATCATGGCAACCTCATGAGCGGGGAATCTAATTTTTTTTAATGGCATCATAATGTCCTCTAATGCTAGCGTTAAATCCAATGTTTTTGTAGTAGCGGTTAAAACGGTTGTGATCGTAACAATCAAGGCTAAACGAATTACAATATAGGCCGATTGTTCTAATGCTCCTGAATATATGGGAATGGAGAAGATGGTAGCGACTACAACTCCCTTTTGTAGTAGTAATATATTAAAGAAAACTAAGAAAGAGACCATAAAAAGAAGCGGCTTTAACGCCTTAGCAACATAAGATATTGGTATTTTGGATAACTGTAATAAAC
>CAKVJS010000099.1 GCA_934754755.1 uncultured Erysipelotrichales bacterium | reverse complement strand
TTGTAGTATAGTGCAACATCCGTTCGATGACAAATTGGCCCCCAAGCAATAGGATAACCCCAAAGAAGATCGATCCAAAGATTAGATAACTATGGTGGAAAGTTCGTAAGAGATTCCGTGAAAGATTCGCGATGACAAGTCCTAAAAAGGATATCGGCCCAACCAGCGCTGTTGCAATAGCAATACACACTGTTACGCCAATAAGTAGCCGACGCGTTGAAACATCGTAATCAATACCTAAATTAATCGCTTGTTGACGCCCTAAACTCAAAACATTTAGATTTTTTAATTCTTTTCGTAAACACCATGCAGTTATAACTATAGCTACTAGGGCAAAAATAATAACATTTGGATTCGATTTATGGAAACCGGCAAGCAAGGCATTTTGTAATATATTGTATTGATTAGGGTCCATTACCCGTTGTAAGGTACTTGTAATGCTATCAAATAATGTTGCCATGACCGTACCAGCTAAAAGAATATATAAAATACTACCCTTTACCTTTTTAAATAGGTAACCATAAATTAACATAGCAGCTAAAATCATAATTACAATATCTAATAAAAAGGAAATAACTTGATTTTTCACAAACATACTGGATGAACCTAGAATAAAGATAAGCACGGTATGCGTTAATATATATAAACCATTCATCCCTAGTAAACAAGGCGTAACAATCGTATTATTAATAATGGTTTGAAAAATAATCGATGCGCCCCCAATACATATGGCGGTTATAATCATAACAATTAACTTGGCACCACGAATTTTCATAGCATAGTCAAAAATAGAAAGCGGTAAGTAGGCAAACTGGTATAATAAAGCAATAAGAATACTTAAGGCCAACACCATATATAATTTCTTTTTATGTATACTTTGCATTACGATTCACCTCTTTTTCCAACCAACGTATGCGCAACTGATTTCTTTCGATTAAGCCTTGGACTGATCCGACGAACTAAAAGAACTAAAAATAGTAGGCTACCGATAATACCAATAACAAGTTCAATAGGCATTTCATACGGTGCATTGACCATGCGTCCAATCATATCGCAGACAAGCACAAAGATAGATCCCGACAGAGCAACATCAATGATATTTCCGCGAATACGATCCCCTTTAAAAATCGCTACTAGATTTGGAATAATCAGTCCAATATAGGAGATACTTCCGACTGTTACAACAATACTAGCTGTGATTAAAGAAGAAATAATGAGACCTAATAATAGGATGACATTATACGGTATCCCTAAATTCTTGGACATGTTTTCGCCCATTGCTATAACATTAAAATAATTCGCAAAAATAAAGGCTATAACAAGTAGGGGGACAACAAGAAAGACAATCTCATATCGACCTCTAAGTATCATTGAGAAATCTCCGACTAACCAGGCAGATAGCGTTTGATTTAACTCATATTTATAGGATATATAATCGGTAATCCCAGCTATAATATTTCCAAACATAATTCCAACTAAGGGAACTAAAACCGTATCCTTATATCGTATTTTTTGAATAAAATAAACAAAGATACCAGTTCCTAACATGGCTGTAATGAAGGCAAAAATGCTTTTATTAACCAATCCTGCGTGTGGAAAATAGATCATCGCTAATAAGATACCAAATTGAGCAGATGATATTGTTGCACCCGTAGAGGGAGAAACAAATTTATTCATGCAGAGTTGTTGCATTAATAATCCAGCTACACTCATACCCATACCCGTACAAATAATGGCTAATAAGCGAGGCAATCGAGAGATTAATACTAATTCTAATTGATCCATATTACCTTGTAATATTTGGCTTATTTGTAAAGGAATAACACCTATAAACATAGAGATAATCGATAGAAATAACAGGGAAATGATAAGAATAATAGTAAATTTTTTTGATCGCACTTCTCAGCCTCCTTAGAATAGTTAGTTAATGCTAACTAATGACAGTATAGTCCTCAACAAAAATAGTGTCAATTATAATGCTCTGCTATTTTGTATACAATTATATTTAATCATAGAATGACTTGCGTCTCTAATTTTATAGATTGTAATGCAGTGAACTGATATAAACTTTTATCATACCTACTATACATTCCCTAATATACCTTTACATTCGCGATTAAAAAATATCACTGGACCCCCTATGCTTTGGTTATAAATATGTCTGCTATACATAGAACCCCCCACAGGTGATTTTCACCTATGCATAAATAAAAGAGACTGACTTGCAGTCTCCAATTCTATATTAGATTGTATTTATGTAACAGCTCTAATACTACCGTATTATTTAATTTCGATATTAATTGCTTATCAATATCCTCTGGCAACGCTATAGGGAGCTTTATATCCTGTAATTTTTTTCCATCTAATAGTCGCGAAGTAGAATCGAGCAAAACACGAATATCATAAGTAGAAGCAAATACTTCAGGTACTCCACGATCTATATTTAATAAGGTATACACTGCTTCCATGGCTGTTCTAACCGAGTATTCAATGGTAAATACAATATCCTCTTGTTTTGATTCTGTAAACTGACCGATAAATGCAAAATTGGTACTTCCTTCTGGAACAACATGAGGTCGATCACCTGCTTTTCTAGGCATAAAGAAGGCTGTAATGTAAGGCATAATACAAGGAATACAGTGTGCCCCTGTTTTTGCCATTTCCACAATCTTGTCTACAGGTACTCCCATATGGTAGAGCCACTCCTGTACGATTTCCGTACCTGTACATTGGTTCATTGGTTTCTTTACGAAATTCCCCTCTTCATAACAATTTAAACCATATATCCAAGCTACAACTTTGTCTTTAGGCTGTTCTTTAAAATGCGGTTGACGGTGAACAACAAAGCTCATTAACCAGTTGGAATCCTTAAAGGTAATAATACCTCCCGTTACAATTGTTCCTGAAAAGGGATCACGCTTCGCTAGTTGTTCAATATATTTCGGAATTCTTGTATCTAGCGTTGTTACTGTTGCGGACTCCCAGTGAGAAGCTTCTAAATTAGAACAAAATTTTTCTGGATGACCAAAAGATGGATCTTGATTCGCAATATTTTTCCATAGCTGCCAACATCCACCTTCTTCTGGCTTTATCGCAAGAGAAGGGGCCTCATTATTATCGCCTAATGAAGATGCCTCCGTACAACTTCCATTGGTGACAAAGACTAAATCATTTTCAGTTACTGCTATTTTTTGTTCTTGTCCTTCACGTATACAGACAATTTCCTTAGCAACCTTTTTATCTTTGGTAATATCAAAAACAACATTTGTAACTTGCACATCATATTGGAAATCAACACCATGATCCTCTAAATATTTTAGTATTGGTTTAATAAACGACTCATACTGATTATAACGCGAAAATTTAACGACAGACATATCTGCAAAACCATAAATTGTATGAATAAAGCGGCGTAAATACCTTTTCATTTCCAAAGCACTATGCCACTTTTGAAAGGCCAACATAGTTTGAAAATAAAGCCAGAAATTAGAGTTATAAAATTCATCATCAAAGAAATCATTGATTGTTGTATCATTCAAACTTTCTTCTGTTGCTAAATAAAGTCGAATCATTTGCATCGCTGCATTATCGGATAAATTAAACTTGCTTTTATCTGGAATAGCTTCTTTTCCTCTTTCATGACAAACGCGCAGCAAGGAATAATTAGGGTCATTTTTATCTAAACGATAGAATTCATCCAATACCGATAAATCACTATTTTCTAAGGAAGGGATAGAACGAAATAATTCCCATAAGCACTCATAATGTGATTCAATTTCGCGCCCACCACGAATAATAAATCCCTTTTGTGGATCATTGATTCCATCGCATGCTCCCCCGGCAATCGATTGTTCCTCTAAAATATGGATTCGATTACCTTCCATTTGTCCATCCCTAATTAGAAAGCAGGCTACGGCCAAACTACCGAGTCCACTACCAACCAAATACGCTGATTTACCATCTACATTTTTTGGTTTTTCAGGGCGAGCAAAAGCTTCATAATTACCACTTGCATAATACATATAATTTCCTCCTTACATATCATGGGTAAGAGATCATCCAATCAATGTTATACTGCAATCTATAGATTCCAAAATTATAAAATACATAAATTGTTTTATTACACAATAAAGATATCCCTTACACAATTTGCATTATAACACGTATTAAAAATAAGGATAAGAAAATGATAAAAATTTATCAAATAAAATCAATTTATAAAATTAATTTACTATATAAAACTCACTCTATTGCAATAAAAAAAGAGCATGTAGTAGACAGCTATCTACTCACATACTCTCTTCTATTCAATTTGATTCTTTTCTTCTGCGAACAACTGCAAATAACAAGGCTGAGATACTTCCTATAGCAGACATTATATAATACGTAAATGTTGTATCATCACCAGTAACTGTTGCGCGTTCTTTATTAGATACGTGCACACTGCTTCCGTCTGTTGGTGTCGTTTTATTACCACCATTGCTTCCACTTACTGTGGCAACATTTACAATATTTTGTCCTTCTGCTTCATCGTTGACTGTTGCAAGGAAAGTAATATCTTTTTCATCCTTACCTTCACCTGTTGTTTTACCACCTTCAATATGGCCTAATTCTACTTGTAATGTACGTGTATTTTCATCATATACATATTCGACTTCTTTTCCATTTACTTGTAAATTAGCTTTCGATTTTTCGAAGGTAATTCCTTTTGGCAAGACGTCTATCATCTTAACATCTGTCCAAGTTGAATTGGTTTGTCCGTTTGTTACATGAATTGTGTATTTAACACCATCTCCAACGTGTGTTGTACCATCATTGCGGGATGTGTTTTCTACTTTCTTAGTGGCTTCACCTTTCGGTTCACCTTTTATTACCTTGATACTATTATCTGTACCACTCGGTGTTTTTTGATCCGTACCATTGCTTCCAGATACTTTAGCTACATTTGTAATTGTTGTATCTAAC
>CAKVJS010000098.1 GCA_934754755.1 uncultured Erysipelotrichales bacterium | reverse complement strand
CGTGTGAGGCTGGACAATTACTTAGAATTGTACCGGTATATACTTTTTGATCTCTAGTAATAATCCGACAATATTCGCCATCTAAAGTAGGAATAATAGGTCCACCAATATTGGTAAAGGATAAAGTTCCATCATTATTACAACTACGGACCATTAATCCCAAGGTGTCGACATGCGCAGATAATCCAATAGTTTCTGCTCTAGCTCCTTCCACATGAATTAAAACATTCCCCTTTGCATCCCTGCTTGTTTTATATCCTAATGTATGCGCCTCTTTTTCAATAAAAGTCGTTACATTTTTACAATACCCGGTTGGGCTATCAATTGATAATACTTGTTTCGCAAACTTCCATATATATTCTTGCATCTTATTTCTCCTTTAACTTATACTACACATTCATATAGTTAGTATACTACTTTTCCATCTATTTTTCGCTATTATTTTCCGGGAAATAAAAGAAGTCCACAAATATCTTCCATATAGTTCTTTGTTTTTGCCTTACATATAAAATAAGACATATACCACTTGTCATCACTAGTACATAAAAAACTAGCATTAATAAAGACAACATGGACATATACGTATGTACATGTAACATATATCCCCAGGTATCAAATAAATAAGGTAGTGGCGATATTTTAGAAAACACGTTTATACATAGTTGGCTTTTAGGAAATATAATTCCGGATACTAAAAATAGTATCGTATATATTATACCTATATTTCGCTTACATGTTTTCTCATTTTCGAATAACAATCCTAATAATCCGGCTAAAACTAGACAAGTTACTATTGTTAGATAACTCATTATCATCATATTTATAAAAGATATGGCAATACCCATGCAAAGTAAGCATATAAAAAGGATACTTAACATAGTAATCATGATAATAATACGACTCATTATATAGGCAATCATAAAATAGCATAGGGTATCTTGTTGCTTCATAAATGCATATATTGCATGATTTTTATATTGAACGAATCGATATGGAATAGAAAAAATTGCACTTTGTAATAGTATTAAGGAAATTAATATAGGCCAGTACTTTTGACTAGTTAAACAAATTAGTAAAGGCGTTAGTAGAAATAATCCCCAGTCCCAAATCAAAGTATATCTGTTTTTTATATCGGCTACGATAAAGCACCTAATCATTTCTCGCATGTCTAATTTTCCCCTTCTTATAATCGAAATATCCTAAATCATAACGCATAGATGTGCGTAAACATACGATTTGTTTCTGTTGTAAAAAACATAAGGCATCAATAAAGGAAATAATTTCTCGATACTGCTCGGTGATTACAAGTATTGTTTGACCGTCTGATACTTGTTTTTGAAGAAACTCTTGAAAATAAATTTTCCTTCTCTGGATAGCTAGTACCTCTAAAGAATGAAAGATCTTGTTATTTGCCTCCTGTATATTTGTACTAATAATGGCCAACTTTTGTTTCTCATCAGCAGTTAAATCTTTAACCCTCTTGTTTTTCTCTAATTGCATTAAAGATAATAAGGAATCATAGTTCGTATCCAACTTACCTAAGGATAAAACAGTTAGGTTTTCCTGTATTGTCATATCCGGTATTCCTATCTCCTGTTGACAATACATCTTTTCCTTATACGTAATATTCCCTGTATCTAATAGCTGTTGATTGGAAAACAGAGTTAATAGAGCCTGCTTTTGTTTATTATTTTGTACAATAATGACATACAGGTTTCCATCCTTAAAAATAAAATCGGTATGATCTAATATTGTCGTCTTATCATAGGTAAAGGTTACTTGCTCTAACTGGATCATGTAAAAACTCCTTCCTTATATACCATAATCGAAGTTAGACCATTTTATGCTTTATATCCGCATATTAAAAACACAGATCACTCTGTGCTTTTACTATGTAGAAATAAATTTGATTCAATAAATTCTAAGACTTCATTTTGATCCGTAAGCACATCACAGAATGGTTTACGTAAATCCAACCGTTGCATATCAATCGATCGTATATCACTCAGTTGAATTCTACTTTGCGATGGCTTACTTCCAATTTTTATTTTAATATCTTTTTCAAATTCTGGATTACAAGGTGTCCCTTTAATTGATGTACAAGGAATAACTAACATTTTATATCCTAGATCCTTGAGTACATAACACCAATGTCCATCCATTAATTCTTTGGGGAAGCCTCTACCAATATTGAAATACGCCAGCTGATGAACTTTGGGTCTTTTCGTTATCCGATAATAGGTTGTATCGCTATTACCTCCACTGTCCTTAACCAGACGACAGTAGAAATATTCCAGTTGACTTGTTAAATGCATCAATGAGTGGCTGTATTTTTCAACATCGTATACTCCACTTTTTTCTAAGCGCTCTAGTGATTTTTCAATTTCTAATAAATTGTTTTGAACACTCATATTGTAACCTCCTATGTATTATACAAAACGTATATGATCATTACTTTTGTTCTAATATATTTTTCACACATAGGTCATTTTTATACGTGTTAATACAATTATTTGGTAGCATATCCAAAGTATTTTTTTAATATTTGACTCTTTTACTAAACATTACGCATATAATACGTTATAATGTCGATAGCTATTAATGATGATTTAAAAAAAAGCGCCAGGACTATATACTTATATAGTTGACGAGGACTAGATTTATCGATTTTCGGCGGGTGATCTAGGGGTATGATACTACCCAAACGATGGACAAAAATAATAAGCAATTATTAAACAAACACATCTGGTATCCTTTAATAGCTACACATAGAAATGGAGGAATAAAATATATGTGTGGTATTAGTGCATACACAGGTAAAGAAAAAGCTTTACCATTTTTAGTACAAGGTTTATCTCGTTTAGAATATCGTGGTTATGATTCTGCAGGTATTACGGTGGTACAGGATAACAGCCTGTATACCTATAAAGAAAAAGGTAGATTAGAAAATCTACAATCACAATTAGCAGATAAAAATTTATCGGGTTCGATTGGTATTGGTCATACAAGGTGGGCCACGCATGGTGTGCCTTCGCATAGCAATGCGCATCCACATATGAATGATACGAAAACTTTATCATTAGTACACAATGGTATCATTGAAAATTACCAAGAAATTAAGGCAATGCTTTCTAGTAAAGGATATACCTTCTCTTCCGATACCGATAGCGAAGTGATTGTTCATTTATTAGACTATTATTATGAGGGTAACATGATCCTAGCAATCCAAAAGGTAACAAAACAGCTACAAGGAAGCTATGCCTTATGTATTGTGAGCACCGATCGCCCAGATACTATTTATATTACAAGAAAGGATAGCCCGATTGTCATTGGAACAGACAATCATGCAAGCTTTGCGGCTAGCGATATTCCCGCTATTTTAGATTACACCAAGGAAGTGTACTTCTTAGAAGATTATGAAATAGCGAAACTACGACCAACTAAGATCTTATTCTATGATCGTAGTGGAAATACGATAGAAAAAGAAAAAGTTACCATTCCTTATGATAACGAATCCGCTAAAAAGGATGGCTATGATACCTTTATGTTAAAGGAAATTCATGATCAACCGAAGGTAATGAAGGATACCCTGCGAGGACGTATTCACAATGACTCTGTTGTCTTTGAAGAACTTGTTGGTTTAGAAGAAATCTTACCCAATATCCATACTATCTACTTTATTGCTTGTGGAACTGCCTATCATGCTTGTATGTGCGGTGCACATATGTTGGAAGAAATGTTGCATATGCCTGTTCACTGCCAAGTGGCTTCTGAATTCCGCTATAACAATCCCCTTCTAGATGCTCATACATTAGCTATTTTTATCTCGCAATCGGGAGAGACAGCGGATACGATGGCAGCTCTACGTTTAGCCAATAAACAAGGGGCAACAACGATTGCGATCGTCAATGCAGTTGGCTCTTCTTTGTCGCGAGAAGCAACCTATACGTTATATACGTATGCGGGTCCTGAAATTGCGGTAGCAAGTACCAAAGCTTACACAACCCAATTGCTTGTCCTAGTATTATTGAATATATATATTGCACAACAATCTGGTCTCCATAATAAATATAAAAATATTTTGCAACAAATAAAACAGCTACCCCAATATATAACTTCTCTTTTGCGGGATCATGAGATATTTGAAAAGTATGCATCCTATCTAAAAGATAAAGAAGATGTCTATTATATTGGACGTGGTTTAGATTATTGCAGTGTATTAGAAGGTGCCCTAAAGTTAAAAGAAGTATCGTATATTCATGCGGATGCCTATGTAGCCGGAGAACTAAAGCATGGAGCGATTGCCCTAATTGAAGAAGGAACGGTTGTTATTGCAGCAGCAACACAGCCTCATATTACAGCGAAAACCATCAGCAATATCCAAGAGACCATTTCACGGGGTGCACATGTAATTGCCTTTACCGTTGGTAATGAACAAATCCGTGGAGCTAAGGAAGTATACTATATGCCTACTATCGATCCCCTTTTACAATCGATACTAGTTGCTATACCATTACAACTTATTTCTTACTATGCAGCCAAATTTAAAGGCAGAGATATCGATAAGCCAAGGAATTTAGCGAAATCAGTAACTGTAGAATAGCTTTTTAGATAATACCTTTTGTTAAATAAAGAAAAAAATAATAAACCTATATAAAAAAAGATGTTTAACCGTTATGGTAAAGCATCTTTTTTACTATAAATACTTCGCATTTAATTATCATAAGGTAATATGTTTGTTCACATAGTCTAAATTAGCGATATCATTATCATGGGTAACAACAATAACCGTACAGCCTTTTTCTTTTAATTTATGAAGGTGTTCTAATACAATATTACGGTTTTCCATATCTAAATTTCCGGTTGGCTCATCCGCATAAATATATTTTGGTTCCTTTAAAATTATTCTAGCGAGGGCTATTCTTTGTTGCTCTCCCCCACTTAGTTGGTATATTTTCTTTTTCGTATATCCTTCCAGTCCAACAAAAGATAATACTTCTTCTATTTTTTCACGCCATTGTTTCTTTGGAACATCTCTATAGGTTAAGGCAATTTTTAAGTTGTCATACACAC
>CAKVJS010000097.1 GCA_934754755.1 uncultured Erysipelotrichales bacterium | reverse complement strand
GTGTACTGGTTTTTAAATGTAGTAGTTACCGATGATCCCTTTACCCAAGAGTACTATGTAGATATGTTGGATAAATCGGTTGTTGTTGTCCAACTTCGATTAGGTTTTCGCGTGAGCCAAGATGCGAATATATATTTGCGACAAATCGTTACCGATTTAATGAAAATGGGTAAACTTCCAAAACAACCGCAAAAATATTCAACCGATAAAGCACGTCAGGTAGGTGATTTCGCTTTTGTCTTAATTCAAGAGGAAATACCTAGATATAGTAATTTAAGTCAATTCGAACGTTGGATACTCCAACTTAAGATTACGGTTAAACGGATCGCAGTAACGCCAGCCCGATGGTTTGGATTGGAATATAGCCAAGTTGTGTATGAACGAGTACCAATTGTATTTCAAAAACCATTTTATAAAGATCTCCAAATGGTGGAAGTAACCGACTTCATGAATGATGAAGAAGAAGAGGATACCGATCACTAAAGGTTGTAAAATAAATGAAGTCTTAGATTTTTAGTATCATCGCTTTAAAGTGATGATACTTTTGTGTATAATAAAATTGCAGTGAAGAGAGGTACAGAGATGATAGAACCATTAGTTGGTAGGAAGGTTTTGATACATTGTTATAAACATGATGGGAGTATTCATCGGTGTTGGGATAAAGGGCTTGTCTTAGAAGACAGTGAAGAACACTTTATTGTTATTAATAACCAGACCTTGGTGACCGAATCAGACGGAAGAATGTGGCATACACGAGAACCGGCGATTTGTTATTTTCCCAAAAATAAATGGTACAATGTCATTTGTATGATACGTAAAACAGGCGTTTACTATTATTGTAATATTGCTTCGCCAACCTTATATGATGGGGAAGCTTTAAAGTATATTGATTATGATTTGGATTTAAAGGTGTTTCCCAATGGCAGTTATCGAATATTAGATGAAGAAGAATATCAATATCATTCTAAAATCATGCATTATTCCAAAGAGTTGGATCATATTTTACGTAGGCAGCTCTGGCAACTCATATCGTTAGCGAAGCACCGCCAACAGCCTTTTAATCCAAACTTTACCATGTATTGGTATCACGCGTATCAACTTTTAAATGAGGACGAGTAGCGATGGAAAAAGAAATAATAATAAAAACACAAGAAGAAATGATACTTTTAGGGATGTCTATAGGAAAGCATATATTTGGTCATAGCGTACTTACTCTATCGGGTGATTTAGGTGCAGGAAAAACAACATTAACCAAAGGAATCGGAGTCGGTCTTGGCATTACAAGAGTTATTACGAGTCCGACTTTTACCATTTTAAAGCAATATCCTGGACGTCTTTCCTTGTCGCATTTCGACGCGTATCGATTAGAGGGACAGGACACGGATTTGGGTTTTGAGGAAGTACTAGCGGGTGATGATGTTTGCGTGATTGAATGGCCTACTTATATGGATTCTTTATTACCTAAGGAGCGTTTGGAAATTACCATTACCGTCCTTGACCAACAATATAGAAAGGTGCATTTGCATCCCATTGGACAACGTTACGAACAATTTTGTCAGGAGATATCGATATGAAAACAGTAATCATGGACACTTCTACTGTATATCTAGTTGTTGCCCTATACGAACAAGGCAAGTGTGTACAGGCTATGCAAAAACAGGGCCAGCAACGACAATCGGAAGAAGCTATTATTATCTTACAGGCATTACTAAAAAAACAAGGATGGCACATGTTGGATATTGATGAAATGATCATTACCCTAGGACCAGGATCCTATACCGGGGTGCGGGTGGCAATGACGATTGCCAAAACATTGGCGGTTACCACAAAAATAAAAATGAAGGCGATTTCCTCTTTGTTGGCGTATGCAGGCTTGTCTAAGGCAATCAGTTTCATTGATGCACGAAGTGAAAAAATATTTGTTGGAGCGTTTTGTCAGGGGAAGGCGGTAAGCGCCGAAGAAATCATCGATATAGATAGTTTTGCTTCCTTTTATGCTAAGTATCCCGGGTATGCTCTGATTGGTGATCGATCGGTACCAGGTTTTGAGATACAGAAGCCTTGTGCTTTGTATGAAACGATTTATCAGACGGCTATGCTAGCTCCTTACGTCCAAATGGAAACATTGGTACCAAACTACATTAAGGCTGTAGGAGTGAAACCTCGGTGAATATTCGGCCCGTAACAATACATGACGTGGATGCTATAGTATGTATAGAAAAAGAAGCCTTTTTTCAACCTTGGTCCAAAGAAGCGTTTATTCATGAGATTGTCGATCATCCCTTTGCTTCCTTGTTACTTATGGAAGTAGAAGGAAAAATAGCTGGGTATATTGGATTTTGGCTTATGGGTGATCAAACGCAGATCACTACGCTCGCCATAAAAAAAGAGTTCCAAGGTCGCAATTACGGCCGTATGTTACTCCAGAGGTGTATCGCCCTGACAAAGGAACGGGGATATAAAAGGATGTCTTTAGAGGTGAATGTTACAAATACAAAGGCGATTGCGATTTATGAATCGTTAGGATTTGTTACGCAGGCTTTGCGAAAAGGGTATTATTTAGAAAGTGACGGATATCAAGATGGATATTTAATGGTCAAAGAAATGGAGGAAGAAGGATGTCTTTAATTTTAGCGATAGAATCAAGCTGCGATGAGATGGCAATGGCCATATTGAAAGATACGCGGACCTTCCTTTCGAGTGTTGTATCGTCGCAAATTGATATTCATGCAAAATATGGTGGTGTTGTGCCAGAAATTGCTAGCCGTAAACATATTGAGAGTGTGTCGGTTGTATTGCAGGAAACACTAGAAAAAGCGCAAGTTACCATGGAACAAATCGATGCTATTGCGATTACCAAAGGGCCAGGATTAGTCGGTTCGTTACATATTGGCTTACAAATCGCCAAGACACTCGCGATGACCTTTGAAAAGCCCTTAATAGGTGTGCATCATATTGTCGGTCATATTTACGCTAATATGTATGTCCAAGATATCGAGTACCCCTGTTTAGCGCTTGTGATTAGCGGAGGCCATACGGAGTTAGTATTATTAGAAAAGCCACTAGTGTTTCGTGTGATAGGAACTACGCTTGATGATGCGGTTGGAGAAGCCTATGATAAAGTCGGAAGAGTATTGGATTTATCCTATCCAGGGGGTCCAGTCATTGATCGATTAGCAGCTATTGGTAAGCCTACCTATGCTTTGCCAATTCCTTTAGATGATGCCAGCCATAATTTTTCCTTTAGTGGATTAAAATCAGCCGTTATTAATGTAGTACATAATACCAAGCAACGAGGCGAAACGATAATTCCAGAAAATATGGCAGCTTCTTTTCAAAATGTGGTCATTCAAAGCTTAGTTTCCAAAACGATGCAGGCGCTAAAAGAATATCCGGTAAAACAACTGGTCTTAGCCGGTGGTGTGAGTGCCAATCAGGGATTACGCGTAGCGATGACGAAGGCTATGGAGGATCATCCAAGGATAAAATTCTTCCTGCCACCAAAAGAATGTTGTACAGATAATGCTATGATGATTGCATTGGCCGCTAAGCTACTGTATGATAGAGGTATATATACACCCTTGGATCTAGGGGTGAAACCAAATATGGAAATAGAAGAGGAATCTATAGAGAGGTGAGATAATAACCATGGACTCAAAAAAAATATCAAGAGCAACAATGTCAAGGTATCCAGTATACTTAAAAGCATTACGAAACATGCAACACGCTGGTAAAAAAGTTTGTTTATCGAGTGAATTATTTGATGCTACCGGGATTCAGGATACTACAATCCGACGTGATTTTACGTACTTATCGAAGACAGATAATTTTGGACGACGCGGAAAAGGATATGATATCTGTCGCTTAATCGATGGCTTAAGTGCCGTTCTTGGCTTAGGGTTGGATGAATCGATTGTATTGCTAGGTGTCGGTAACTTAGGTAGTGCCATTTTAAAGTATAATCGCTGGCAATATACGGTTGGTAAGATTGTCTGTTGTTATGATAAAGACGCTAGTAAAAAAGGGGAAAAGTTTGGCATCAAGGTGCATTCCATCGACGCTCTAGAACAAACTATGCCACCGCAATGTAAGATTGCAATACTTGCAATTTCAGATGATGTACAAGCAACGGTTGATCGCCTAGTTGCGCTTGGAATTAAAGGAATCGTTGACTTTACCCACAGCCATTTTACAGTTCCTAATGGGGTTAAAGTACAAACGGTAGATGTCGTAGTAGCGATACAAGAGCTCGTCTTAAAAATGAATAATGAAAATGATTAGGTAAGGTAAAATGTAAAACGAAGAGATTAGTTTATGATAAATGGTATATACTAAGCAGTAAGGAGAAGGAATATGTTTGAATTTAAAACGATACGCGAATTATATGAAATATTTCTTAGTAATGAGCCTATGGAGGTAGAAGGCTTAGAATATGTAGAATTAGAAGGTTGGGTGCGCACCAATCGAAATAGTGGGAAGTTGGGATTTATCGCATTGAATGATGGAACCTATTTTAAAAATTGTCAAATTGTTTATTTTCAAGAAGGGCTATCTAACTTTGAAGAAATTATGAAGCTTAGTACCGGTAGTGCAATGCGAGTGGTTGGTAAGTTTAAACTTACACCGGAAGGTAAACAACCTTTTGAAATTGAGGCTACGGAAATCGAAGTAGAAGGTTTGTGCGCGGAAGATTATCCGTTACAAAAGAAACGTCATAGTTTAGAGTACTTGCGCGAAATACCGCATTTACGCCCTCGAACAAATACTTTTATGGCAAGTTTTCGGATTCGTTCTTTATTAGCGATGGCGCTGCATGAGTTTTTTCAAAGCCAAGGATTTGTCTACATTCATACACCCATTATTACAGGGAATGATGCTGAAGGTGCCGGTGAGACTTTCACGGTAACGACGCGCGAAGATGACCAATATGAAAAGGACTTTTTTTCTAAGAAAGCAGCTCTTACTGTCTCGGGTCAGTTACATGGAGAATCTTTTGCGATGGCTTTTCGCGATGTCTACACATTTGGCCCAACTTTTCGTGCCGAGAACTCAAATACAAGCACCCATGCTAGTG
>CAKVJS010000096.1 GCA_934754755.1 uncultured Erysipelotrichales bacterium | reverse complement strand
ATCTTTCATAAAGCTGACATCATTCATCACAAGTACCGCACCGATTGGGAATGCGGCAACAATACTTACAGACTGAAGATTATTCATGGAGCTTTCCGCAAACAGTAACGCAATCGGCAGCAGAATCAAAAGCACACACCACATAAGCTGAATTCCTTTATTCGGTTGTTCGCCATCTTCCAGTTTATGATAACTGTAGCAAGAAGCTGTCAGTGCAATAGAATCAAAGGAAGTTGCATAGAAGGCAATCATCGTCAAAAGCACAACCACCATAATGACCGGTGCGAACGGCATTGTTTTTATAATGCTTACAATCATTCCGTAAAGATCACCATCAGCCAGGTACTGTGCAATAAAATCTGCTTTTCCTGTAACCTGCATACCCATCGAGTAGTTGCCAAGCACAATAAAGCTCGTCAGAGTTGATCCAACGCCAAATACATAACCGCCAAGAATTGTCTGACGTACTGTTCTGCCACGAGATATATTTCCGATAAAAAACGGAGCTGCCACGCACCAAACCATCCAGTAAGCCCAATAGTAAATTGTCCAGTTCTGCGGAAAATTAGATGTACGAAGCGGATCAGTGAATGTGGATAGGTCAACAAAGTTCTGTGCCATTCGACCAAGAGAAGAAAAGCCTGTTTCAATAATGTACCGTGTTTCTCCACCAAACAGTAGCACAAATGCAATCAGACCAAAGAACATATAAATACAGACATTTGCCAGCTTGCTGATTCCCTTAAATCCATGCAACAAAGAATATGTATATACAGCGCAGGTAATCAGAAGAATAATAATGTTGATCACAGTACGACTAACGGCAACATGGAACAGTTCGCTAATAATGGTTGCCATCAGCGGTGTTGCCACACTAAATGTTGTAGCAGTGCCGGCAAGAAGTGCAAACACAGCTAACAGGTCAATAATTCGCCCCGCCCAGCCATCGGTATGTTTTCCAAGGATCGGACGGCAAGCCTCTGAATACTTCTGACGGTTTCTTTTTCTTACATGAAGCATAAAGCCAAAAGCAACGGCCAGTACCAGATAAAATCCCCACGGAATAAAACTCCAATGGAACAGTGGATATACGCCTGCCCAATCCTGAATGCTCCCCATCTCTGCCAGGTGTGGATCCGTTGCATACAGCACCCATTCTGAGAAAGAATAAAACAAGATATCCGCAGCAAGGCCACAGGTGAACATCATTGAACCCCATGCAAAAAAGGAATACTTAGGCTTTTCATTCTGCTCACCAAGGACGATGTTACCATACTTGGAACCAGCAATATACAAAGAAAGAATAAAAATTCCTAATCCAATTACCAAATAATATGTACCAAAGGTATCTCCAAAGAAGAAACGAATCTGGCTCAGCACTGTATTAGATTGTTCCGGTGCAAAAAAGAAAAGAACACATAATGCAATTACAATTGCCAAAGGCACCAATGTTATCATCCAGTCTATTTTCCCATGTTCTTTTTTCGCATTCATTTACTTTTCCTCCACATATTTTTTGTAGCTGGCATCCAGAGCAATTAACTCACTCAGATTATCCACCTCTATAATATCGTCCTTATTCATCGGACGGATACCCAGTTGATACTCCTCCGGATAGCAGAACATTGCCACATCATCCCAGTAGATTTGCCGGTTCTGCTTTTGTTCAAATTCAATTTCCAGATGACGTTTCAGTTTTTTTCCATCCTCTGCAGTCCAGCGAGAAATACTGTACAGCTGCCATCCACCCTTGCCACCAGTACGGCTACAGGAGGTAACAATGCCATCTTCTACAGTCTGAAGCCACTCATCCGTTTCTCCATCTGTCCAAACGCTGTTATATCCAGAGCGTTCAAACTCTGGTGCAAGAATTTCCGGATTATAAATAATCTGGTCACCATCCAGAATAATTGCATTTTCAATATGCTCTCGCGCCACATAAAGTGAAGAGATGTTGTTGCAAGTATCGTAGTATGGATTTTCAATCAACTTGACACCAGGATACTTCTTTTCAAGTGTCACAAACTGCTCTTTTAAATATCCAACAACAACATAAATCTCATTGATTCCGTTTTTATGTAGTCCATCAATGACTGTGTCAATCATCCGAGTCCCATTCACTTTGACCAATGGTTTCGGTGTTGTCAGCGTTACCGGATGCATTCGATTTCCTAATCCCGCCGCCATAATGATGGCTCTTTCTACTTTTTGCATTTACTTTTCCTCTCATTTCCTTTTCAGTTCCTCTTGAACAATTCGGTAGTAGTCTTTTGCATATCGGTACTGCCGAAGAGAATACTCACCAAACTCTACACCGAGATTTCTCTTATACTCACACCAGTTACTCCATAAAAGTCCACAGGCTGCAATATAACAATAAATCTTGATTCTGGTCTCATCACTACAGCCTTCAGTAAAGTAAGCTGCAATCAATCGATCCACCTGACGTTTATTGTAAAGAGAATAAATACAGAACATTGCAACGTCCACATGAGGATCCTGCATTCCGGCATATTCCCAGTCAATCAATCGTATTTCTTTTTTGCCATCTTTTTCCACAAAAAGGAAATTGTCTGGCACTGCATCAATATGAGTCAGAACCTTTTCTCCAGCATATGCATCAATATAAGGTTTCAGTGCCAGAACATTTGCTTTTGTTTTTTCATAATCCTTATAAACAGAAGGTATTCCCTCCCACAACGTTTCATAGAACTCCATCTGTCCGAAAATATCAAACTCGTGATTTACTTTCAATTTCAAGTCATGGAACGCATGAAGCCGCTTCATACACTTTTTAACATCTTCGTAGTTCAGTGGATCGCATACTCTAGCGCCTTCCAGAAATTCTGTGATTTTGTAGCCATTTTCCGGATTGATATAAGCAATATCATCGCAGATGTGCTTTCCATCAATAGTTTGATAAACTGAGGCCTCCTGCCGACGATTAATAAGCTGATCGGTTCCCTCTCCCGGAATACGCATGATATACTTCTTTCCCTTACAAGTAAACAAGAAAGATCTGTTTGTCATACCCTTCTTTAAAACAGTGATATCTGTAACTTCTTCCGCCTTTGCTTTTAAAGCCTCACAAATCACCTGAATTGCATCTGTTTTCAATTGATTAGAATCGCTGTCGATTTCTCGAAGCTGCTCATAAGTGTTAATTTCCACAACATCTGCTGAATGAACCACACGGGCAGCAACCATCATCCGGTCTTTGTTATAAAGTGCTTCCTCCCAGAAGGCTCCATCATACCGCTGATTTTCGCAAAGTTTCTCAATACGCTTCGCAACTGTGTCTGCATCTTCTTTCACCAGATAACAAATGCCAACCATCGCATTACCGCCAGAACTTTCCGGTACAGTTACCAATTCCATCTTACGGTTAACTCGAACATTGCTCTCGTTGTCCACAAGATCACTGACCATATACCAAGAGTACAGTTCATGGCGATGGAATGGATTTCTGTCACACCAAATATCACAAGGAATAATGTAAGCATTCTCCAAGTGTTCTTTTACAAGTTTGACCGAATGTAGATTGTTCTTTGCAGCATAATCAACATTCACAACTAGCTCTACACCATACTCATCAATCAAATACTCGTATTTCTCTTTCATGAAGCCTACAACCACATAGATTTCTTTAATTCCCACTTCATGAAGCTGCTTGATAATACGTTCTATCAGGGCCTCACCATTGACTTCCAAAAGACCTTTAGGCATTTCTGTATTAATGGGAACCATCCGCATACCAAAGCCTGCAGCAAGAATAATAGCATGCTGTGGGGTTTTCTGTTTGAATTCTGTTATTGCTTTTACTGTTGGTCGAATGGAATCGTCTATGTATTCCAATTTTATAAGTTCTTTCAGTGATCGATTAACTACGCCTAAAGAATGACCGGATACCTCAGCTAGTATACGCTGATTTATAAACGGTTCAATCAGCAATGCGTTCAAGATATCGCTCTCCTGTTTGTTCATGTACTTTCCTTTCTCAGTTCTTATGAACACCCTCTTAGAAAGAGCCCTAAATTCTTTAAGGCGTTATCCATTAGGATGCTTTTACTGTCTTTCTTCTCGTTCTATTGAATTATATGCAAAAATATCCTACCGACATTTTATAATTTTACTTGAATTACTTGATGTCTGTTTTCCCTTTCTTCAACCGGAGGTAACTGCATGTAATCACCATAAACTGAGCGCAAATAAAGATCACTATCTCCTGGAGTTAAAAAAGAAATTCCCTCAAACGTTTTCTCTTCCAATGTTACAAAGCACTTTGCTGGAATAGTCCATGTTCCATATGCTCCAACTCCGCCTGCTACTTCGTAATACTCTGCTTCCATTTTATTATACTTACGATTCAGCATGTTTTCTTTTCTCATAAGTTCATTACGACTATGCATTAATGCATATATCATATATGGAACGTATTTTACTTTTCCCAGAATTCTTTTCCACCGTTTTGTATGTCGCGTCCATGGTTTAATTTTATTCTTCATTTGTAAGCTATAACGATACAGTTGAATTTTTTTTCCATGCCTGCGTTTCTCGCTCAAATCACTTGGACAGACATCGTATGGAAAAACATCCACAAATAGTTCGTTATGTGCACCACTTTCTTGAGAAACATTTTCAACATATATAGTTCCAAGTTTTCTAACTTTTGCATACGAAAAGGGAAAATTCAAATCACTTTCCCATGTCTGCAAAAAATAATTCTTTCCTAATTTATCTGGTGCAATGCTAACAAATTTATCGTACTCATCCCGCAACATTCCGATGTCCATGTCATCATCCCATGGTATAAAGCCTTTGTGACGTACTGCCCCAAGCAATGTTCCTGCATCAAGAAAATACTTGATATCATTTTCATCACAAACTCTTTTAATTTCCTTCGCAATTTCTAACTGCGCCAACTGGACTTTTCTTAAAGTATTGTTATCCATCAATTCTTCCCTCTCATAACATATTTATTGAAAACGCTCTTCTTATTTATCAGCCAATAGCATATGCAAAGAACCATATACAGTGCCGCACCAGACAATATAAGAATTCCGACTTTTATAATTCCGCTTCTTGAGATGGTCATTGACAAAACAGCTACTGTTGAAAACATGATTGTGCCAAATAATACATAAATTAGGTTTGTCCCAATTATCTCTTTTAATGGTAGTTCATTATTCACTCCGATCACCTGTATGACTAGAACAATAAATTCTGCAACCAAAGTCCCGATGACCGCCCCTAGTGCTCCACACCGTAGAATCATAATGTAATTTACTATTACATTGGATACTGCACCACCCAAAACCGCAATAGTATAGAGTTTATCTTTTCCTGTCGGAATAAGATATTG
>CAKVJS010000095.1 GCA_934754755.1 uncultured Erysipelotrichales bacterium | reverse complement strand
ATCTAACATCGGTATGTATCAATGAAACCTATTTACCATATAAAGAAGCTTTACTAGAAAAACAAATTACGTTATTATCCGATGTTTTACTTAACCCTAATGTTAAAGATGGAAAATTTGATGAAACTATTTTCGATATTAAGAAAAAGGAATTAAAAGAGCGTATTCGCGCAAATATTGATGATAAATTTATGTATAGTTTGGATCAACTATTTTTCAATATGGGAAAGAACAGCTATCTAGGTATTTCTGGTACGGGTTACTTAGAAGAAGTAGATGCCATCACCAATGTTCAAGTATATGACTACTTACAAAACTGTTTGAAAAATGATCAAAAGCATGTATATGTGGTTGGAGATATTGATGAAAGTATTGTCGATCTGTTTAAAAAACATCTACATTTTTCATCGAACAATACGGACAATGGATCTTCTTTAATATTTGATTCACAAAAAACCGACGTCTTAGAAGTAGTAGAGAAACAAGATATCACCCAAGCTAAATTAAATTTAGGATATACAATAAACTGTGATTTTGTAAATGAAAATCATTATTCCTTTGTTTTATTTAATGCTTTGTTTGGTGGGTTTTCACAATCCCGACTCTTTAAAGTCGTACGGGAAGAACATAGCTTATGTTATTATATTTCTTCTAGTTATGATGCTTTTAATGGGATTATGATTGTCAATGCGGGTATTGAAGGAAAAGACTATGAAAAAACATTACAATTAATTGACCAAGAATTACAACATATCCAAGCGGGAGATTTTAGCACAGAAGAAATTGAAGTGGCGAAAAAACTACTCCGTAATTCTTTAATTAACGCCCAGGATGATCCAACCGGGTTAATTGCCTTATCCTTTAACCGAGATATTGTCCATAAAAAAGAATCCAATAACGAATATTTAGAAAGACTTATGCAAATAACGAAAGAGGATATTGTCAAAGTAGCGAATCGCGTCCGTTTAGATACCATTTTCTTCTTAACAGGAGGTAAGCAATAATGGAAAAGAAATATTATCAAACGTTACAGGAAACCATGTATCACGAACAATTAGAAAATGGATTACATGTTTATATTTTACCGAAAGAAGGCTATGAAAAAACATACGGATTATTTTCTACTAATTTTGGATCGATTGATACAACCTTCACTCCACTTGGAAAAAAAGAAAGAATTAGGGTAAAAGATGGAGTTGCTCACTTCTTAGAACATAAAATGTTTGATATGCCCGATGGTGATGCTTCTGATAAATTCGCTAGTTTTGGAGCCAGCACCAATGCCTTTACCTCTTCAAGTAGAACGGCTTATTTATTCTCTAGTGTCGATCATGCCTATGAATGTATTGACTTATTACTTGATTTTGTACAATCGTTAGATATAACTGAAGCGAGCGTTGAAAAGGAAAAGGGGATTATTTGTCAAGAAATAAATATGTATGAAGATGATCCCGATTGGCGCGTGTATTTTGGTTCGATTCAGAATTTATATCAAAACCATCCAGTTGCAGTAGATATCGCTGGTAGTGTCCAAACGGTACAAGAAACGACGAAAGAAATGTTAGAAACATGTTATGAAACCTTTTATCACCCCAATAATATGATGTTTATTGTTGTCGGTAATATAGATCCTGAAAAAACGATAGAACGGATTCGCAAAAATCAAGAACAAAAGCATTTCCAACCACCACAAGAAATAGATCGAAAAAAATGTAATGAGCCTTCGGAAATAAACAAAAAAAGACAAATTATTCATATGGATGTACAACTCAATAAAATTATTGTGTCAATCAAAGTCAATGATATTTTATCGGATAGCGCTGCTCGCCTGAAACGAGAATTAGCTATCAATACATTATTGGATTTAGTTTTCTCTAAAAGTGCTACATTGTATAACGAATGGTTAGAAGCCGGTATTATTAATGAAAGCTTTAGCGTTAACTTTATTCAGGAAAAAGACTATTGCTTTATTCAAATGGGTGGCGATATTGATGATGTCGAAAAATTGGAAAAGAAGATCTTTGATTTCATTAAAAATATTCATTCAATAGAACTATCTAAGGATAATTTTGAACGCGTAAAACGTAAAACAATCGGTAATTTTATTACTACTTTTAATAGCCCAGAAGGGATTGCGAATTTATTTAGTAGATATTATTTTGAAGGCATCAATGCTTTAGAAATTGTCGATGCCATCGCGAATTTACAATTTTCTGATCTAGAAGAGGCTAAAAAATTATTTAAAGAAGAATATGCGACAACTTGCATTATTCAAAAGAAAGAGTCATAGATAAATAAGTAATAGTTGTATTGTTTTTATAGAATATGGTATAATTGATAAGACTGAGGGGTATATATTTCCTACATTTTAGATACGGGAACCTGATTCTAAAGTAGCTGTGTTGAAAACCTATCTTGAATAGGGATCCTAATGCTATTTTGAAGGTACCCACCTGTACATGACAGGGACAATCTAAGCCCCTTGGTCTTTTATTTTAAGGAGAATCTTATGAATGAAAAAAAACTCGCTAGAATTAATGAATTAGCGAAGAAACAAAGAACAGTAGGATTAAACGAAGAAGAAAAAAAAGAACAACAAGAACTACGTCAAAAATATATACAGGCATTTCGTGCATCGATGCGTCAAAACCTAGAATCGATTAAAGTAATTGACGAGGAAGGTAACGATGTAACGCCTAAAAAAAAGAAAGAATTTAGTTAAAAGTAATATTATTTTCATAAATTTACAAAATTTGTTTTTATACCATGGTATATTGCATACAGGAGGAGACGTATGCGTACCTATTATATTTACAAAATAAATAATCCATTAAAACAGCTTTTTAAACAATACCCTAATGTGCAACGAAAACTATTAATGTTGCAGCCAAGTAATCGTTATTTTTCTAGTCAAATGGAAGCTTTGTTTGATGATAACGAGAATATAAATGAGTATCTATATGAGCGATTCAAAGAACGCAATGATTATCATCGCAAAGCTAACCATCATATTATTTCCAATCAACTTACAAAGGAAGTACTCACCTGCACCGTATATGACTATAGTATTGAAATTAATGCGCCAAAAAAAGAAAATATATTCTACGATATATTATATCAATACTCAAAGGACTATGTTATAATAGATAGAGATTACATTATGCAGGAGGTTTTGCAGTGAATATTTTATATACGATTTTACTTATATTATTAGGAATTGTCATTGGGTTTTTCGCTGCCCGTTATGTCTTTAAGAAACAATTACAAAAGAATCCGCCCATTAACGAAAAAATGATTCGTGCTATGTATATGGAAATGGGTCGCAAACCAAGCGAAATGCAAATAAAAAAGATTATGAATAGTGTTAATTCACAATATAAATAAGGAATGATTCGGTTTACCCTTCATTCTTTTTTTATTTTGTTGCATAAAAAAAGAGAATCTATTAGACTCTCAAAGCCAAGTAACTTTACGTTCTGTATGATTCTTAATCCGTTTCATATTATCTTTATGACGATATAATAACAACAAGCCGATACAGGCATTGGTTATTTTACCAACGAGCGACATCGCTAGAAAAGGGGTACATATAAGTATTGTAATGGTACCAATGATCGATGCTAGCGAAACGTACTTGCTTACTTTCAAAACAGTCATAAATAAGATTGTCGCTAGGATCCCTCCAATAGGATTAATCGCATACCAATAACCAATTGCTGTAGAGACAGCCTTACCACCTTTGAAATGCGCAAATATAGGATAACAGTGCCCAATTACGCAAGCGATGGCACATATATACGATATATCGATAGGTAATCCTGTTTGGATACAGAGTTGCTCGGTTATCAAAACAACCAATACTGCTTTTGATGTATCGAGAATAATACAAATAAAGCCTGCACCTCTACCTAAAACACGTCCTGCATTACTTCCGCCTAGATTACCAGAACCATAATGACGAATATCTGTCTTATAAAATAGCTTTCCAATTACCAAAGCAAAAGGAATCGAGCCATATAAATAGCTTCCTAAAATAAATAAAGCTGCCACGTTTTCACCACCTAGACTATAATTATATAGCATACTAATAAAATTGCAATAAACCTTTTGAAAAAAGGAATCATTTTCGTTATAATGTTCCATAGTATGTAGGGAGGCAAACAGATGACGACAAAAAAGAATGGATATAATGAATCCAACATACAAATATTGGAAGGTCTAGAAGCCGTCCGCAAACGCCCAGGGATGTATATTGGATCTACGGATAGCCGCGGATTGCATCACCTAGTTTGGGAAATCATCGATAATGCTATTGATGAAGCCCTGGCGGGTTATGGGGATTCGATTGATGTTACAATTGGAAAAGATAATAGTATTACGGTGCAAGATCATGGTCGTGGTATACCTACCGGTATGCATGCCTCACAAAGACCAACAACAGAAGTTATTTTTACTATTTTACATGCGGGAGGTAAGTTTAATGCGGAAGGGGGTTACCAAACTTCCGGTGGTTTACATGGAGTTGGCGCAAGTGTTGTCAACGCTCTTTCCTCTTGGTTAGATGTTACTATTTATCGCGACGGTAAAATCTTTTACCAACATTTTGAAAAGGGCGCTACCATCATAGGGCCACTAGAGGTCATTGGTAAAACCAAGAAAACCGGTTCAATCATTCATTTTTTGCCTGACCCTGCTATTTTTAGTATGACTGAATATCAGTACTCTATTATTAGCGAACGTCTACGGGAGAGTGCCTTTTTATTAAAGGGCATCACCATGAATTTGCATGATGAAAGAAATGGTACTAAGGATTCCTTTCAGTATGCAAATGGATTAGAAGCTTTTATCAGCTATTTAAATAATGAAAAAAGTACTGTGAATCCGATTATTTCTGTGTCAGGGACCTATCATCATATTGCCGTGGATTGTTCTTTACAATTTACTACTGGTTATCAAGAAACTCTGTTATCGTTTGTGAATCTCGTTCGTACATCGGATGGGGGAACCCATGAAACCGGATTTCGTGTTGCTCTAACAAAAACATTTAATGATTTCGCAAGAAAATACAATCATTTAAAAGAAAAAGATAAAAACTTAGATGGCCATGATGTCCGGGAAGGTCTTACGGCGATTATTTCCATTAAAGTTCCCGAACAATATTTACAGTTCGAAGGCCAAACAAAGTCTAAATTAGGTACGCCAGAGGCAAGAAATGTCATTGAAACGGTTGTTAGCGAAAAACTTGCCTTTTATTTAGAGGAAAACAAGGAAACAGCCCAATTACTAATTAATAAGATGATGAAAGCCGCCCAGGTTCGAGAAGCAGCCCGCAAAGCCCGAGAAAATGCCCGCAAAGGGAAGGGC
>CAKVJS010000094.1 GCA_934754755.1 uncultured Erysipelotrichales bacterium | reverse complement strand
AAATTGGATAAAAAACTAAGATCGATAAACTTTTGTACAAAGGTATTAGAAAAAACTAAGGCATTAAGTAATAACATAATCGATGCTGCTAACACCAAAGGCATGGTAACAATAAACCCATCACGTATTGACACTAAATGTCTTTGATTATTCATTTTAGAAACTAAAGGCAATAATTTTAATGATAATTGATCGACAAATTCCATCTGGTCTCCCCCTTTAAGACAAATCAATCAAATAACACTAAGAAAAGATGAAAGTTATATTTCATCTTTTGGAACAGTTAATGCATATACTCTAGCAATACTATCTGGCCTATCTTGATTGGTAATGACATATCCCCCCTCTTTTTTCTCAAAAGGCACTGCTGTTTTACAAGGTAATAACAAAACGTCACTTACCTCACCAACATACGGAATAAAAGTAGTACTTTGCGGTTGATGCGCTCCATCAAACATTTCAAAAGCATATACTTGATTATCTTTTTTGGTAAAAGCAATCGACTCTTTTTTATAGGGTTCACATGGTCTTGTGCTATATATAGCATCTGCATACTGCTGTAGCCATACACCCATTTCTTCAATCGTATGGATAGCCGGCTCTGGTAACCGACCATCCGGTTGGGGACCTACATTGATCGCCAAGTTTCCCCCTTTTGCAATAATGTCTAGTAGAAGTAATATGACCTCTTTGGCTGTTTTATATTGATCTTCGTATTTGAAGGAAAAAGATGTTCCTAAGGTAATACAACTTTCCCACGGTACTAGTAATGGCTTTTCTGGTATCGTTTGTTCTGGTGTAATATAGTTTTCATATAATCCCCCAACCGTACGATCCGCACAAAGCATCCCTTTTTGATACTGCCGAACTTCTTCGATAATTTATCCAAATCGGATATCTTCCCCGTACTTAGCGCATACCCATCCTGCATCAAACCACATACCGTCAATAGCTCCATAATTATTACCGAGTTCGCGAATTTGATTATGTGTATACGTAACAAATTCCTGCCATTTTTCAGGATTGGTAGCTGGATTATAAGAGGCGCTTCGGGTTCTATATTTCCCTTGTGGACAGTCCTTTAACCAATAACTATCTGCATGCCAGTCTGCCTTTGAGAAGTAGGCAATAATACCGAGCTTCTTTTTACGAAATTCTTCAAATAAATGGGCACAAATATCCTGATACATATGGCTATGGAACGGACAATCTGAACCCGTGATTTTATACTCTGTATACTGACTATCCCACATGCAGAATCCATCGTGATGTTTGGTTGTAAACAATACATAACGCATACCACCATTTTTCGCAAGAGTCGCCCATTTTTGAGGTTCAAAACGAATGGGATTAAACGTTTTATTTAAATCAAAATATTGTTTCTTAAATTCTTCTCCAGAAACTTGCCAATCGATACCTTCTCTTGCCCATGAAGCATCTTCATCGCTTAATGCCCAGGATTCAACAACACCGAGCTGACTATATGGCCCCCAGTGCATCATTAGTCCCAATTTTTGGTCCTGAAACCAAGATAATTTCTTTATTACTTCTGGATCACGCGGCCATACATACGATTTTGTATCGCTATAATTATGAATCCCACCTTCTATTTCTGCCATTTTCATCTCCCCCTTTGATAGTCTATAGTATATAATATAGATTATATTTTTTTAGTCGAAATACATGTGCCTGTCTCCTTTATATCGGCTGCTGTTGTAATCTTCTTGTTTCTTTCATCTCCTACTACTACATACACTTCTTCTTTGGTGAATTTCTCTATTAAAGCACTATCATCGGTTGCATAAACATTATGAATTTGGGCTTGTTGATGGGCTTCTATAATTGTCTTTGTGAAAAAGGCCTGCGGTGTTTGAGCATAAAACAAAGTATCTCTGGCTAATGTCCTAACAACTTTACCGTCTTTGACTTCCTTAACAGTATCTATACAAGGGATCATTAGTACACATGCATGATGCTCTTTCAAACAAGTTAATACAGCATCAATTTGTTTTTTTTCAATAAATGGACGCGCTCCATCATGGATAAGAACATAAGGCTCCTTTACTTTGGTAAGTCCCGCATACACGCTATCCTGTCGTTCTTTACCACCGAAAACATATTCTATTTTAGAGTTGCTAACTAAACTTTTTAATATTTGCACTTCCTCTTTTTTGGTAACTATAATAATTTGTTGGCACTGTGGATCCTTGATAAAGGTGTCTATGGTCGTTTCATAGATGGTTTTATCTTCTAATCGATGTAATATTTTATTATAGGATAAGCCTGTTCGTGATCCCTTACCGGCACATAATATAATAGCACTATATTGCATACTCTCACCTCTTTTGTATTAGCTTATCATACCTAATATAAAAAAACAAAAGCCGATCTCTAACGATCGGCTATATACTCATCTTATTTAGTAAATACGTGTTCATTTTGCGTAATACACCACGGGCTCCCGTCTTTGGATTATAGTCACTAATAATCTCTTCAATCTCTTCTTCGGTTAACTTATCCTTACTATTCATGGCTACAATTTGTTTAAGGTGTTTCGTTGATAAATTATTGAATATCATAACCTCATCAATCCGATTTATAAACTCATCGGTGAATACAGAGGTTAATTTTATACTTGGATTAATAATTTTTTTAAACCCTAACATCTGATTTGAACTACCTGCATTTGAAGTCATAATAATAATGGTATTATCAAAGTAAATTTTACGTTTTTGATTGTCTTCCATAAAACCTTCATCAAATACTTGTAAAAATAAGTTCAGGACATCGGGATGCGCCTTTTCTACCTCATCCAATAAAATAATAGATTTAGGATGCGTGGATAATTTAGGCAGTAATAAACTAGGACTGTCATAGCCTATATATCCAGGTGGAGACCCTATTAATTTTTGGATACTAGCTGAATTTTTATACTCTGACATGTCCAAACGGATTAAATGGCGATAGAGTGCACGAGATAATTCTTTCGCTAATTGGGTTTTACCAACGCCACTATTTCCCATGAATAAAAATACAGCCTTTGGTTTCCGTACAATTTTATCTGATATTTTTAGCTGTTGGATAATTTTATCCACCGCCTCAGTTTGTCCAATAACGGTATTATTTAACGTAGCTGCTATGGTTGGATAAGAAATTTCTTCATCGATTTTAATTAACGTATATTCTTCGATTACCTTTTTGATCATTTCCTTAGTAATTACATTTGTTTTTTCAAATTTTGTTTTTACACAAGCAAGATCTAAAATATCAATCGCTTTATCCGGAAACGTTCGATTCCGTATATACGTATCTACTGTGTCTACTAAATAACGTAGAGAAGTATCACTAATAGAAATATCATGAAACGTTTCATAGTACTGTTTAATATTATTTAATATTTCTAATGTTTCTTCTTTTGTATTTTCCTTTAACATAATCAAGCTAAAACGGCGATTCATCGCTTGATCCTTTTCAAAGTTCTTGTAATATTCTTCTAATGTAGTAGCCCCTATAACAGTAATATCTTTTCTAGCCAAGTAAGGTTTTAGAATATTAGAAGCATCAATAGCTCCTTCAGCCCCTCCTGCACCAATGATATTATGAATTTCATCAATAAATAAAACTGCATTATTTACTTCTTTCGCTCGATCTATGATCTTTTTTAACTTTTCTTCAAATTCTCCCCGATATTTCGTTCCGGCGACAATGCTTGCTAAACTTAATTCATATATAATAGTTTTTTCTAATTCCTTGGGTACCTTTTTTTGGTTGATTCTTCTCGCCAATTTTTCTACCAATGCGGATTTCCCAACCCCGGCTTCCCCGACAATTAGTGCATTATTCTTTTCCTTTTTACATAAGATAGTACAAAGTTGCTCTATTTCTTTATCTCGACCAACAATATGATAATCCTCTTTTTTAACCTTCTTATTAATATTTACTAATGATTGAATATGATCTAATACGGTCTCGAGAGCACTACGTTCATTAATTTTATAGACAATCTTTTCAATATCAACCTGATACTTTTTAAGTAATTCCAAGGCCACACTTTCTTTTGCCTGTAATAGAGCAACTGTTAAAATATTTAAGGTAACTTTATTTCGACCTTCTTTTTTGGTGATGGCGATGGCTTCATCCAAAATTTCCTTTACAACATCACTATACTCCATATAAAAAGGTTGACTGTCATTTTCGCCAAACAACCTAATTATATCATTATATATCTTTTTATCATCGATATCATACTCCTTTAGTAAGGACTTTAATTTTGAATCTGACATACGTAATAAAGATAAAAGAAGATGTTCGCTTCCTACATTATTATGGCCTAAATCAAAGGCAATACTTTCTGCTATAACAATGGACTTTTGTGCTTGTTCATTAAACTTTGTTAACATAGTACACCTCTTTCTATTTCATAGTATGAATTATTAACATCAAAAATTACTTTAAACATAGAAAGTGCCGGTTTATTTATAGAAAATGGTTCGACTAATTGCCAAACCATTCTTGCATCAAAGATTTCTTTTTTATGTCTTTACTACTAGTACAATAGCTAACTTGCAATTTACCAGTAATACTTTTACCTTCCCCTTTTCCAAGGACAATTGTATATTCTCCATTATAGAATGTATCATTGTGTAAATATGCCTGATCGGCTAAAACTTGGTTTGGATCATCTACCCCCTTAATCCAGGTACGGTAGTCATTGAGTAATTGTTCTTTGTTTTCATACATTATTTTTATGTCTTCTTGGCTATTGCTATTAGCTATGATTTTATATGTCGGTACTTTTTCACCTGCGTTTATGGTAATGATATTCATAGAAAGAAGCAACAAGATCATTAATTTTTTCATATTTTCACCTCGCCCCTAGTATTGGCATTGTGCTATACTTTATACATATTATTTTAAAGATTATTAGGAGGAACCTGCATGCAACAAATATTCGCTTGGATTCAAAAATTTTTTTCCGTTCTAGAAATTATAACAACTTGGCTATGGACATTTCCATGTAACATTCCAGCCTATCGACGAATTTTCATTATTGGTAACTTACCTGCCATTATTATCTTACTCTTAGGTCTTGGTTTGTACTTTACCTTTTCACTATCCTTTGTGCAAGTTCGCTATTTTAAACGTGGTATATCTATGCTACTAAAAACGGAGAATAAAAAACAGGGTTCCCCCTTATCTGCCTTTTTCTTAAGTTGCGCTGCTCGTATTGGTCCCGGTAATATTGTTGGTGTAACCTCTGCTATTATAATTGGTGGTCCAGGTTCCTTGTTTTGGTTATGGGTTTCTGGTTTTTGTGGAATGGCCACCGGATTTGTAGAGGCTACTTTAGCGCAATTATTTAAATATAAACATAATAATAGTT
>CAKVJS010000093.1 GCA_934754755.1 uncultured Erysipelotrichales bacterium | reverse complement strand
GTGGGGTTATTGTAGCTCTTGTATTAAGTCTACTTATAATAGGATCCATTGTTTATGGTATCTATTTTAAGTAAAGTTATGTCAATTGATTTATGTAATATAGGTTAACTAAGTCCAGGAATAGAAATTTTTCGTTTTTTACATTTTCTATACTTTTTATTTATTTGTTATACAAAATAATTAAATAACAATAAATATTTATTTACTAGGGGAAACTATTTGGCTAAAAAGAATGTATAATAACTCCTTAAAGGGGTGAATCTTATGTACGTTATAAAAAAAGATAATACAAAGGAAAACTTTACTATAAAAAAAGTATTAATCGCTATTAATAAATCAGCTACCCGCTGTTTGTATGAGTTTCTTCCTGGTGAAGAGGATAAAATTTGTCAATTTGTAGAAGCGAAAGCTAAACAAATTGGTTCCAATGAAATAACCATTGCCCAAATGCATAACATTGTGGAAGAATCATTAGAATGCATTAATCCCAAGGTAGCTAAAAGTTATCGGGATTATCGTAACTATAAGCAAGACTTTGTACATATGTTAGATGAAGTTTATAAAAAATCACAATCGATTATGTATATTGGTGATAAAGAAAATAGTAATACCGATAGTGCTTTAGTTTCTACCAAGCGTAGTTTAATATTTAATCAGCTAAACAAAGAACTGTATCAGAAGTTTTTTTTAACGACAGAAGAATTACAGGCAGCACGAGATGGATATATTTATATTCATGATATGTCAGCTAGAAGAGATACCATGAATTGTTGTTTATTCGATGTTGAAAATGTTCTTAAGGGCGGTTTTGAGATGGGTAACCTTTGGTATAACGAGCCAAAGTCATTAGATGTCGCTTTTGATGTTATTGGCGATGTTGTATTATCAGCCGCTTCACAGCAATATGGTGGCTTAACCGTAGCACATGTTGATTCTTTATTAGCCCCCTATGCACAGCGCACTTTTGAAAAAAAGACAAAACACTATAACAATCTTGGTTTATCGCTTGAGCAGGCAGAAAAAGCAGCTAAGGAAGATGTACTGACAGAGTTTAAACAAGGGTTCCAAGGATGGGAATATAAATTTAATACCGTTGCTTCTAGTCGAGGTGACTATCCTTTTATTACCGTATCAACAGGTATTGGTACATCGCAATGGGAAAGAATGGCCTCGATCCAATTGTTTAAAGTACGATGTCATGGACAAGGAAAAGCTGGGGCTAAAAAACCAGTATTATTTCCAAAATTAGTTTTCTTATATGATGAAAAACTCCATGGTCAAGGAATGGATCTAGAAGATGTTTTTGAGGCCGCTATTGAGTGTTCTAGTAAAACCATGTATCCAGATTGGCTTAGTCTGAGTGGAGAAGGATATATTGCTTCTATGTATAAAAAATATAATAAAGTAATCTCTCCAATGGGCTGTCGTGCTTTTTTATCTCCTTGGTATATGCATGGAGGCATGGACCCAGCGAATGAAAAAGATACCCCCATCTTTATTGGACGTTTTAATATCGGTGCTATTTCATTACATTTACCTCTTATATACGCGAAAGCTGCCCAACAAGGGAAACCTTTTTATGAGCTGCTTGATTATTACCTAAACCTTATACGTAGATTACACCTGAGAACCTATGATTACTTAGGAGAAATGAAAGCTTCCATTAACCCACTAGCCTACTGTGAGGGAGGCTTCTATGGTGGTAACTTAAAACAAACAGATAAAATAAAACCCCTACTCCGCTCTGCAACAGCTTCTTTTGGTATAACAGCATTGAATGAGTTGGAACAACTACATCATAAAAAATCATTAGTGGAAGATGGTTCTTTCGCGTTAGAAACATTAGAACATATCAATCAAAAAATTGAGGAATTTAAACAAAAGGATAATCGTCTATACGCTGTATACGGAACTCCAGCAGAAAGTCTATGTGGTTTACAGATTGAACAATTTAGGAAAAACTTTGGAATTATAGAAAATGTTAGTGACCGCGATTATGTTTCCAATAGTTTTCACTGCCATGTAACAGAAGATATTTCACCAATTCAAAAGCAGGATTTAGAACATCGCTTTTGGGAACTATGTAACGGTGGGAAAATCCAGTATGTAAAATATCCTATTTCTTATAACACGGAAGCGATCAAAATACTTATTCGCCGTGCTATGAAACTTGGTTTTTATGAAGGAGTTAACTTATCCTTATCCTACTGTAATACATGTGGTCATGAAGAATTAAATATGGATACTTGTCCGAAATGTCATAGCACGAACTTAACTAAGATCGAACGGATGAATGGTTATTTATCTTATTCTCGTATTAAAGGTGATACTCGTTTAAACCGGGCTAAAATGGCTGAAATTAGTGAAAGAGTATCGATGTAATATGCGTTATCATAATATTACGACTAATGATATGTTAAACGGGGAAGGATTGCGGGTTGTTCTATGGTTAGCGGGTTGTCATCATCAATGTGATGGATGCCATAACCCAGTTACATGGGATGATCAAGAAGCACTTCCCTTTGACCTATCTGCTAAAAAAGAATTACTACATGAATTAGATCATGATCATATTTCGGGCATCACACTTAGTGGTGGTGATCCCTTATACCCCAGTTCAGTCGAAGAAGTTAGTGCATTAATAAAGGATATTAAAAAACGTTTTATCAATAAATCAATTTGGCTATATACTGGATATACCTTTGAAGAAATACAAGAGTACCCCCTACTTCAATACGTCGATGTACTCGTCGATGGTAAATTCGATCTTTCTTTGTACGATTCCTCATTACACTGGCGTGGATCGAGTAACCAGCGAATTATCGATATTCAAAAAACTTTACAACAAGGAAAAGTTATATTATATAAATAAAGGAGATTATATGCAAAAAGTTGCTTCATTTAAAAAGGTGTCCTATGCACAGTTTGAAAATGACTTCTCCAGTCATTTTCCCCAATACACCACACTACAAATTAAAAATATCTATGATAACATTACTCTTCCAATGCGAGCAACTACAGGTTCTGCTGGATATGATTTCTTTACCCCCTTGGACATTACACTAAAATCAGCACAAGAGATTACAATTCCAACCGGAATTTGTACACATATAATCCCTGGTTGGGTTTTAGCCTTATTTCCTAGAAGTAGTTTAGGCTTTAAATATCGCCTACAACTCAACAATACAGTCGGTATTATAGACAGTGACTATGTTACTAGTGATAATGAAGGACATATTTTTATAAGAATCACCAATGATTCATTAGAACCAAAGACAGTACATATTAAAGAGAATCAAGGTTTTGTACAAGGCATCTTCTTACCCTTTGGTATTGTTGAAGATGACGCAACAACTACTAAACGCAATGGTGGCTTAGGCAGTACTACCAAATAAATAAAATACAATGAAAATTGAACAGATCTCTGTTAAATAAACAGACATTATAAATAAATGATAGAAGATGATTAACCTTTATGGTTAGACATCTTTTTTATGTTATGCACTGTTTTTACCTATTATATATTGTCTGTTTCTACCCATAGAAAAATCCCTATATTTGTAACCAATATTTTATAATTGTCTACTAAAAGGGATTACATCTTAGTCTATCGATCTTTTTATTATTTCCAAGCATTATTTTTTAGTTCTTTATGCGATAATCACCAGCTTTTTAATACTAGTAGCTAATTCCAGTATATACGTAACGATATACTAGGATAAGTATACAACTATAAGACTATATCCATAGCTAACCATACTAAAATAACACACAAAAGAGAATACTCCCGTTTTCTGATGGCTATCAATTTGATTTTCCCCTATAGTTATTAATACAATTGAATTAGTAAACTTTAAATACTTTTGTCATAGTATTTTAATCTATATTCATTCTTTGGTTAGCTTACTTTTATAATTTAAAAATCCCCCTATACATACGGAGGATTCCTATTTATTTCTTTCTACTATGTAAATTAATACTATACCCAAAGAAAAAGTAAGCAATAGAATAAAACAAGTAATTTAATGTATTCGTCGCAAAGTACTGTACTATTTGCTTATATCCCTTTGCCAGTGATATCCCTTGCTTCATTGCCTCTTTAATTTCTGCAATACTTATAGAAGCTGCGTAAAATGTATATAGTAACATAATAGCTGCTAAAACATAAAAAATAATTGTTAGTACCGGTGTTTTTCTTTTTTCTTCCATGACTTTTATCCTCTCTTTTTACTTATTTTCTTACTTTAATCGTGATTATAAACTCGCCCCCTTTATCTTCATATTTCTCCTCTAGTGAAATACCTGATTTTTGAATCATTTGGGTTGCTTGTTTAATCGTATTTACGGCTATTTTAACATTTTGTGATATGCTTTTTTGTGTCGTTTTAGGCTTATTTTCCTTTTTAATAAATTCCTCTGTTTGTTTGACTGTCATAGACTTATCAATTATTTGATTTAATAACTTTTCCTGTTGAACATCGTCTAATCCAATCATCGCCCTACCATGCCGTTCGGTAATTTCATTATTACCCAATGCTTCCTGTACAGGTAATGACAAGCGTAATAATCGTAATTTATTAGCGATCGTAGATTGTTTCTTACCAACTTTATTCGCCAATTGCGTTTGATTATAATGATAAACTTCCATAATTGTCTGGTAGGCCTTTGCCTCCTCAATTACTGTCAGATCTTCTCTTTGTATATTTTCAATAATTGCGAGTGTATCCACTTCTTGGTTCGTATACTTGGTAACTAAACAAGGGATCTCTTTTTTATCAATTTTTTTACAGGCACGGTATCGTCTTTCCCCAGCAATAATCTGGTATTTTCCATTCTCCAATTTACGAACTATGATTGGTTGTAATAATCCGTTTTCGGCAATAGAATTCGCCAACTCAACTATTTTTTCTTCATCAAACAGACTACGTGGTTGCTTATGATTCGGTATAATCTGCTCTATATTAATCATGGTATACGTATGTTGATTCATATTAGCCTCCTGTTTACTACACATATTATTGTTATTATAACATATCTGCGTATATTTATCATTATTTTCCGTTTTCTTACAAAGGCTTCTTTTTTATCTGTCCAAAGGTTCTCGGATATATTTTAGGTGTTTGCTTCACTTTTTGAATAACAATATTCATGCGATTGCTATCATCGGTTAATAAAAAAGGTTCCTGTTCAATAATTTTTCCACCTAAAATACGAATCCCTTTATTTGCTTCTTCGATCTCCTCTTTTGCCTTTTTCCCTTTAAGGGCAAGAAAATGTCCATTTAACTTTACAAATGGTAAACATAGTTCATCTAAAATAGATAATTTTGCGACAGCCCTTGCCATAGCGATATCATAGTATTCTCTCTTTTCTAAAATATAATCTTC
>CAKVJS010000092.1 GCA_934754755.1 uncultured Erysipelotrichales bacterium | reverse complement strand
CGATAGGTGATAAAGAAGGGTCCATTTGTTATCTAGGATTCGATAAAGCAACTGCAGGAGTTGAACCCTTCTTGTTAGGGCAAGGGAAAACCTTAGGAATTTTTATGGAAAGCAAGAAACAACAAGCTTTGTTACAAGATTGGTTGTCCTGGCAATTACCATCCCTTTGTTATGATGTTATTGTGATTGATGCAACAAATACTTTGTCCACATTAGAATCCACCATCATTACAAAAAATGACTTGATGAACCGAAAAGAAGATATTCAACAAGCATTAAAGGCTTTAGTACATCAAAATAATAAATACTTAATTATATGTAATGGGATTAATCAAATTATAGAAAGCTTACAAATGATTCCGACTGACTTCTTTAATTTTATAGAAGAATTGGATCACCAAATTCAATTTATATTGATGGATACGATCGCTAACGTAGGAGGCAATTATAGTTTGATAACAAAAGCCGTAAAGGAAAATGTAAATTACCTACTCATTGGTGGAGAAGTGAGTAATCAAAACTTCATCGATGTAACACCAGAATTACGTAAAATGAAAAATAAGGTAACAGAAATGTTGTATATATGTGATGATGCATTACAACAAATTGTAATAGCTACGAAAGGAGAAAGAGATGAATGATGATAAATCTTTTATTCCACTAGGCTCAGCCATCAAATTACAGGATGATACAAATGTTTATGTCATTATTTCACGTGCGTTTATGCAAACAGAAGAGGGAGAAATTCTTGCTGGATATCAGGCTGTCCTTTATCCTTATGGCCAGGGAGGACAACAGAAAACATATATCGTTAAAGCAAATGAAATTGAAGAAGTTCTTGTTACTGGGTATGCAGATGAAAAAAGGGAGGAAGAGTTCGTCCAAGAGCGATTGGATGAGCTGACTCTTCGAATGAAACAAGCTACCCAATCAACAACTGAAAAAGAAGCAGTTAAAAAAATACCAACCGAACAAGAATTATTGATTCAAGATCCCTTTTATAAATTTAGGAGGTAAAAATAACAATGACAATACGTTCCAGTACAGAAGCAGCGAACCGCGCTGTTGAAGCATTTAAAAGAGTAGAAATTACCCCGATGCACATTACTGTATCAAACAGTGATGTTGCATCTATGCAAAATGGAGCAGAAGTAGCCAATCATGTATTTCAAAGTGCAAAGTTTTTAAATGAGCGGGTTATCGATATTGCAGATGCCATTCCAGCCTATGCAAAAAAGGTAAAACAAGATGATTTAAATGATGCTACTAAAATGGATGTCTCAGTTTCATCAAGTGGATTACAACCAGTCTTCTAGGAGGAATATATGAAGGATGATGAAATAGAATTACTAATGGAAATACAGGATAAAGAAGAGGCATTATCAGACTTTAGAAGGAACGAAAAGGTATGTCAAGAGGCAATTGCTGAATATCTACAATCTTTTTTTAAAGCACAAAAAAATATGGAGGAAGAAGTAAGACAGCTTATTCCTAGTGATGATTATGAGGAACAAAAGAGATTTTCTGAATATGTAGATACAATACATGGCACCCATAGAAAAATGCAATTTATCTTTGAGGAAATTGATGAGGAATTTAAACAAGAGAAAGACGAACTAATAGAAAGCATAGAATCATTACAACAGGAAAGAAAGACACATGAGGATGATAAAGTATACAATCAACATAATTCACATCAGTGAAAATAGAAATTAGGCTATAGATTCCTTATCGCTTAAGACAGGTTAGGTATAAATATCAAGCAGGTATATATTTATTTTAGTTACGATGAGATAAAATTTTTGGGGATATTATGGGTAATATTAAAATGGGATTACAAAAACACATGCCATTAGCAGTGATTTCCGGAATCATTATAGTCATGATAGTAGGAGCGCTATGTTATACATTTACTAGTTCCAATAAGAAGGAAGATACGAACATACTTTTACCATTAGGAACAGTTGTTTATACTAAAACAGGGACAGTACCTTTAATGATTGTATCAAGAGGTGCACTATCATATGAGAATAATGAATTAGGATATTTAGATTATTCAGCCGTGCTATATCCAGAGGGATTACAGGATTATGAACATATGATTTTCTTTAATAAAGAAGATGTAGGTAGAGTTATATTTAAAGGCCCTATAAACAGTGGTGAAAGGTTTATTGCTAAAAACTATGATAAATTAATAGCTAAATCTGGACTTCATAAAATTAAAGTAAATCCATAACGTATGTAATCTAGGGAAAGGGAATAAATAGAATGGTAATAAAAATAAAGGAACATAAAAAATTAGTTATGATTGCACTAGTTACTGTTGTTTTGTTAACAGTATCTGTTTTTGCTTTTTCAAGTCAGTATAAATCAAAGCGAAGAAAAGATCAAATTCTTCCCATCGGATCGGTTGTTAAGGTAAAGGACATAAGAATACCATATTTTATTATGGGGAGGGCCTGTAGTGGAACCGATGGTAAGATCTATGATTATGCAGCTGTTATGTATCCAGCAGGATTAGATGATCCTAAACAGGTAGAGTACTTTGATCGACATGATGTTGATTCTATTATTTATACAGGATATATCAATTCTGATGAAAAGAAAATGGAAGATGATTATGAAAAAATAAGAGAGAAAGCTATTGATGAACACGATAAATATGATAACGATATAAAGAAAGAAAAAAATAAAGAAGATGATTCTAGTTTAGATGACTTAGACTTGGGTGATAGCATTCAGAAGGATCTTAATTAATGTAATGACAGATTGTTAGCTTTTCAGCGATTGCTGGATTATAGCTAATTAGTATCTATACAACAGAAACGGAGAACAATAATGGATAATACAAAGGAACAAATCTTACCAATTGGATCAGTGATACTTTTAGAAGAAGGAACTGCTCCATTACTGATTATTGGACGTGGATCCCTATATAAGAAGGATGATAAGGTTGGATATCTAGACTATTCAGCTGTTATATATCCAATTGGTATGGGAATGGATGATGACGATCAATTTATTTTCTTTAATCATGAAGATATCAAATCTATTTTATTTACTGGCTATATTACAGCAGAGGAACAACAATTTGCTTGGAATTATCAAGAATTAAGTGCAGAATGCGGATATGAAAAATTACAACTTAAGAAGCAATCATAGGATAGTTAGTCAATTAAACAAAATTAATGACTATAAAATGGGGGTATAACGATGAAAAATATAAATATTAATGAACAAATTTTACCACTTGGATCGGTAATAATAACTCGAGAAGGACATGTTCCTTTAATGATTGTTAGTAGGGGAAGTCTATATGAAGAGGAAGATAAAATTGGGTATTTTGATTATTGTGCATTAGTTTATCCAATGGGATTAATAGATGATCATGAGTTTGTATTCTTTAACAAGGAGGATATAGAATCCGTTTTATTTATTGGCTATATTACAAAAGAGGAAGAAGATTTTGCGAAAAAGTATGATGAATTAATTGCTGAATCTGGATATGATAAGTTACATATTATTTAATGAAAAATATTTGTAGTAGGGGTTAGGGGGATAAACATGGCTACAAAATACATCGTTAAAGAATCAACTGATTTAATAGGAGCGTTAGAACAAAACCTAAAGGATTCAAAGCAAGTATTTGATACCCTAAAATCAGCAACGGAAACTTTAAATGAATCGCTATCCAATGGGGAATTAAAAGGGAAAACATATACTAGTGCTAATAAATATTTTACAGAAATATTATTACCTATGATGGAAAATGGAGAACGGATTGTCAAAGAGGGACTATCTGATTTAGAGAAGTATAAATATGAAAATAGTAAAATTCAGCATTATGGAAATATATATGTAGAAAAATTAACGAAAGAAAGGAAAATAAAACAGGATCAAATTGAGGCTGATCGAAAAGCTCACAAAACTCTTGGGGTTTATGCCAAGGATCGTCCTTCCATTAAAAGGCTTCTTGATGAGGGGAAAGCGGCCGCAGGAATGGCCTCACGGGATGTAAAAAAAATTGATGAGAAACTACAGGCATTAGAGGATTTTGAATTAAAGACACGAAATCTATTTCAATATTCTATGATCAATCTAACTGTATTTGGCAATGCGATAAGTGACCTTAAGGATGTTAAGATAACAAAAGAGGGAGAAGTAAGCTATCCTAAAAGCATATTTAATAACATTGAAGCACTAAAAGATAAGAATTTCGCTAATGATATGATTAACTGGACAAATCAGCACGAAGATATGGAATTTGCTAATGATATAGTTAAGGCGGGAAAGAAAACTATTAAAGCAACTAGAAAGATAACCACTGGATGTGCAGTATTAGTTGACCGTAATAGGGTTAGCAGAATTACTGAATACATAGAAGCAACTAAAGTTAAGCAATCCACTATCAAGGGGATAAGAAAATATTTATCTGAGTCATATCCATTTGTAAAAAAAATAGAGAAGCATAATAGTTTGGTTAAGGGAACGAAAAAGTATCTATCAGAGGTATCCTCATTTACAAAGAGAACAGCTAAGGTTGCTAAGGGGATTAGTATTGCCAGCACAGGGATAGATACATTTACAAGTTACTCAAAATTAAAATCAAGAGGATATAGTGATGAGCAAGCAATTTTAGTATCCGGCCGTAGAACAGGTGTCAATCTTGCAATATCTTATGCGGGTGGCCGAATAGGGGGGTATATTGCTATGGCTTTATTGAGTTTTATGCCTGGTGGACTAGCTATAGCACCGTTTGTATATATGGCAGGGGAGATAATAGGGTCATGGACTGGGGACAAAGTTGCAGAAGCGATTAATGGTGAATTGTAAACAATAATCTGTTAATTCTTATCAAGTATAGTTACAAAAATTTTCGGAGGATGAATATATGAAAAATATTCCATTTACAAAAATACTTCTACAGGTTGATAGTGGTTTTGGTGATTTAAGAGGGACCGGATTAGCCGTAGAATACGATATTATACATAAAAAATTAATATGGCGGAGGCTTGATAAGGGGGGCATAGATTCTATTAATAAACCATTTAAGGAACCAATAACAATTGGAGCAGCAGCTGGATTATCTGGTTTATTTACTTTAATAAGTAGCGGTACTGAAAAAAAAACCGCAATGGAAAGATTAGGAGATTCCTATATCATAATACCAGTATTAATTGGGATTATATTTTTTTTGATTATTGAATATATTTCTATGCGTAACAGAAATAGCCTGCAGATTATAGATCCCCCCAGCATTGATGAACAACTTACCTATTTTGATGAAATATATGAGGCAATTATAAAGTATAATAGGAGTTTTGTTTGGGTTAGACAACAAGTATATGGAAAGGATACAGTCCAAAAATATATAATACCTTTTTTAAATATGAT
>CAKVJS010000091.1 GCA_934754755.1 uncultured Erysipelotrichales bacterium | reverse complement strand
CCTATATTTCTAGTTATTTATATTACATTACTTTTATTTTGCAGGATCTACATGAATACTTGCTGGATTTGTTTGAACTTCAACTTTTTGGTCTTGTTTTGAAGTTTCTTTTTGCATTACATCCAACTAATCCAGTACCTATTAATAATAGACATGCAATAATTTTAAATTTTTCCATATTCGTCACCTTTCTACGTTTTTTTTATTTAAAATACATATTTAAAATTTGAAATACAGATATTCAAATCTTAACAATTGTCATTATATTACTGCTATTATATAAAATCAAGGATTAATTTTAATTTATTTTTATATTTATACTTATAAATTGTATTATATATAAAATAATATATACATCTATCGATACATTATATCGTAAGACTTAAATATAATTAAAAACAACAATTATTATTATTTTTATGAGTATTTTATTATTTATATGATTGTTTTTAAAATTTATTGTCTCATACTATCTATGGATATAAAATATCCTTAGATTTTTTATGTCTATGATATTATTTCCCTCCGATATTTACAATTTGTTTATAATACATGCGTAGAATCTACGGGTAATAATTCTATATAAGACATTACAAATTAGTCAATTTTGTAGATATTTTCCTTTTATCCTACTTACATAGTATCAATTTAAATGTAATGAAAATAATTTTATGTTATGTCTTTACAATTGATCAGATATTGTATATAATTGTTATTGCAGTTGGAAATGGCGGTCGTGGTGAAGTGGTTAACACACCAGATTGTGGCTCTGGCATTCGTGGGTTCGATTCCCATCGGCCGCCCCATTTTAATTAAATAAAATACTCGCTAGAGTGTACAAACCCCTATAATCATAACATTATAATTATAGGGGTTTATTAATTTTACGCTACAAAAAAACACCAGAAGATTGGTGTTTTTACTTTTGGAGATATCTTTTTTTCATGTACAACTATTTCTTTTAACGTATAAGTAAACTAAAACAAGTCAATTAAATCCTGTAGTTGCATATTCGTAATGGTTCCTCCATTACCTTCAATGAAGGTATTGGCTAAATCGCGTTTTCTTTCTTGTAATTGTTGTACTTTTTCTTCTACTGTATCCTTCATAATTAATTTAAATACTTGCACCTTACGTTTTTGTCCCATCCGGTATGCGCGATCGGTAGCTTGGCTTTCCACAGAGTAATTCCACCATGGATCAAAGTGGATAACTGCCTCGGCAGCAGTAAGATTTAATCCCGTTCCGCCAGCCTTTAAGGAGATTAAAAAAGCCGTTGTATCATCCTCCTGAAAGCTTTGGACTAATTGATGGCGTTGTACCTTCTTGGTTTTACCAGTAAGTACATAGTATGGAATTTTTTCTTTATCTAGCTCTTTTCCAAGAAGATTAAGTACACCCGTAAAACTAGAAAATATGAGTACCTTCTTTTTACTTCTATGTAAATTTTGAATAATTTCCATGCAGGTAACTATCTTAGAGGATGGCATTTGTATATTTTCATATACCAATCGTAATTCACAACATATTTGTCGCAAACGGGTTAACATAGCTAAAACATCTATTTTTTCTAGAATCCCCAAATTATCTTTTATTTGTGAACGAAACTTAGCAATATTTGCTACATATAATTTCTTTTCTTCTTCGGCTAACTGAATATGTATGGTACTTTCAATCTTATCAGGTAATTCGGGTAAGACATCTTTTTTAGTGCGTCGTAAAATAAAGGGTGTAATGAGTCTTTTTAACTCTTCCTGTTTTTTTTCATCCTTATCTTTTATAATTGGTATTTCATATTTCTTTTTAAAATATGAATAGGATGATAAATAGCCTGGCATAAGAAAATCAAAGATGGACCATATTTCCGCCAAAGAATTTTCAATAGGGGTCCCCGTTAGTGCAGCTTTATGTTTTGCATGTAATGATTTTACAGTATTCGCATTTTTTGTCTTATAATTCTTAATAAACTGGGCTTCATCTAGGATTACATAATAAAAGGGTATATCTTTGTATACATCTATATCTCTTCGTAAATAATCATACGAGGTGACGATTAAATCGTAGTGATGTATTTGTTGTATTTTTTTTCCTCTATTATCTGCATCACCGTGTATTACTAAATATGTTAATTGATTCGAAAATTTTACTATCTCGTCTTCCCAATTAAATAACAATGACGCTGGACATACAACCAAACTAACTCGATTGCTTTTCTTATTTTCGCTTAGTAAAGTAATAATCTGAATCGTCTTTCCAAGTCCCATATCATCCGCCAGGATACCACTTAATCCATATTGGCGAATCGTTTGTAACCAATTGTAGCCATACTTTTGATATTCACGTAATGTTTTATTATAAAAATCAGATAATGTGTACTGCTTTTTCTTTGAAAAATTGGCTTGTAATTTTTTTAGAGAAGAAGCCTTTTGATATGCTATGTTTTTACTATCCTTAGCGAGCACATCCATCGTAAAAACTTGGTATAGCGGAGAATGAAAACTTGCGGTGGACACATTAAATCTCTCCAACAAATGATTTACCTCTTCTAAAGATGAGGATTGTAAATATAATGTATCCCCATTAGAAAGCCGATAAAATTTCTTTTTTTGGCGGTACGCCTTTAGTACGGCCTCTAACTCTTCTTTTGGTATATCCGCACTCGATATATCGAAGCTTAATAAGTCATTATCTAAAGCTACATCGATATGAAAATATAGACGTTTACTAGGATCCTTAATTTGGTGTAGAGCCTGACCTATATAAATTTGACAATACGGCTGTAAATAAGAGAGCCCTTGTTGTACAAACGCCAGAGTTTCTGTTTTATTAATATCCATATAAGCTATATTTTTAATATGATCAATATCCGAATAGCCTTCGATAAAACCTTCAATCTTTCTTGCCTGCACAGAAATAGATGAATTAGCGTTATTAAATCCAAGTTTACTACTTCCATCTGGATATACATAAGTAATAGAAATACATAAGCGTTCCTGTAAATCAATATCCCCGTATAGTTGTATCGTTTTTTCATAAGGCGGATTAATACTTTCACCAACTAATTCTATATACTTTAAAATATCTGATAACACAATAGCATAAAAATCATAAATTACATCTTCACGCACGATTATATCTTTTTGCATCAAGGAAGTCAGAACATGTGATGCTTTTCGATTGCTGTCTAAGAAACATCGATGTATGATATGGTTATCATATTTATACATATGACGATGCCCAAAATATACCATTTCACTATCCAATAAAGAAAAAACATAGTGATCATTACGCTTTTCTATCTTGATTTTTGGTTTCCAATTTGTATCCATGATGGCGATATTTATGTATTTTGCATTAACCTTTTTATACGTATCATAGAATAAATCCATGAGCTCCCTCGTAAGTTCCATTCTCTGATCTGCTTTTTTCCAAACCTTTAGTGAAGAGGCAGAAGTGGATAATGTTAGTAGGAAAAAATATACTCGTCTAGAATCCTCTTCAAAGTTATCCAGGCGATGATTAAACGAGATAGTCTCGTCATATGAATATGTTTGTTCTTTCTGTACATGCGCAATAAACTGAGAAATACTATGTATTGCATACATATGTTCTAGATATTTGAGGGAAAAAGATACATATAGTAAGTCACTGGTAACTTCTATGGTTGTATATATACTTGCTTTTTCACTAGTGAGGCTATCTTTCAATGCCGTTTTGAGCTGCGCACGATAAAGGGCTAGTAATGTATCACTTTCTGTTTTTTCTTTAATAGGTACTTCCTCACGTATTATTTCTTGTCCACGAACATAATGAAATGGAAAACTAGTAGGAGAAATATTTTGTAACATCAATAGTATAATAGCAACAGGCATTACACTACAACTTTCATAACTATTGACATCATGCTGCTTATTTAATTCTATAATTACTGTAATATCTTCTTGTTCTATTTCTACATACGCTAGTATTTTATATGTATTTGTATTGTTATTATAGGTCATATATATTTCACTAACTCTATTGGCATCAAAATCTTTTTTTAAGCTTATAAAATCTTGATTATTGGTGAGAATTTTTTGTATTTGACTATCCGTAATAAACATAAATCCTCCTTTTATATATCCCTATACTACTTTAGTATGCACTAGATTAAATAAACTAATATAGAACAATGAAAAAATAGGAAATTACTTCCTATTATATCATTAAAATAAGGTTCCATTTTTACCCCAATTGGAGTATTCAGTAAACGATAGGTATTGATCTTGCATGGGAATATTAGCGACCTCCTCAATCATCTTACCAACCATTTCAGTAAATTTTTGTTTCGCATCTAAGGGAGCCGTATTATATAGAGACACTGTCATCATCATGCAGGAACTATCACTTCCTCTAAAATACATAATCTGATTATCTTCCATGTGGATCATTAAACTTTCTTCTTTTTTATTTGGAATTATAGTTATTAGTTTCCCCAATTCCTCTTTTATTTTTATTTCTTGTTGTAATGTGAGTTTTCGATTTGTTGTTAATCTAATAAATGGCATATTTTCTCCTCCTTTTAATTATTGTACCATATTTTATATAGTAGGTAATAATAAAATATATTCTAGTTATAGTTATAAATATGCATGATATTTCAAAAATACGTCAATAAACCCCATAAAGTTATAAAAAAATAGTAAATAAGCCCTATACTGCATCTTTTAACCTTAGTCTAACTAAGCCAATGAAACTTTACAACGAAGTTGTTTGCTTTTTAAAAATATCTATGTTATTATTAAGGAGCAAAAGTTGCAATATAATTTTCAAAGTATCGAGTGTATTAGAGAGTTGTATTACCGCTTTATGTACAACAATCCGATATACGTGATTCAATAATACATAAAGTGTATTTCCTTTTTGCAAAATTTATAGGAGGTACCATAATGGTTACAGGTAAAGTAAAATGGTTTAATCAAGAAAAAGGGTACGGATTTATTACAAGTGATACTGATAATAAAGATATCTTCGTACACTACACAGCAATTCAATCTGAAGGGTTCAAAACTCTTGAAGAAGGACAAGCTGTTAGCTATGATATTGTAGATTCTGATCGTGGACCACAAGCCCAAAACGTTACAGCTCAATAATAGGAGAAGAGAAACCGAAAGGTTTCTTTTTTTTATGTTAACCGACCCCCTATCTAGTAATCAAAACATAACCAGTAGAATTATTCACAGTAAAGCATACATATTATAAAAATTTAGAAAAGAAGGTAGTATCTTATTTTATTGTTACTAATCAATGCCAAAGATAATATCCGTATGGCACATATTAATTCAATAAACTCTCCTAATAAAAAAAGACAGCCGCTTGGCTGTTTTTAGTATAGAAAATAAAAAAAAGAAACTGGCAGCTCGCTATTGTTGCACAA
>CAKVJS010000090.1 GCA_934754755.1 uncultured Erysipelotrichales bacterium | reverse complement strand
TCGACTTGTTCTTTTTGTATAACTTGTTCTACTTGTGCTTTATTGGTAATATCCATGGTATCAATGTCCACGCCAACGGCTTCTATATGATTCCTTTTGCATTCTTTAACAATATCGTATCCTAATTGCCCTTTAACACCTGTTACTAGTATTTTCATTTTTTTCTCCTTTAAAAAAAAGTTATGATAAAATCATAACTTTTTGTTTATTTTATCCTACCTTTATTAACGTACATATTTTGAAAATAGTTTTGATATTCCCCACTTAGAATATTTTGCCACCAATCCTTGTTCTCTAAATACCATTGAATCGTCTGTTTGATTCCCGTATCAAAAGTGTATTTTGGTTTCCATCCTAATTCAGTTTCTAACTTCTTTGGATCAATCGCATAACGGCGGTCATGTCCTTTTCTATCTTCGACATATTGTATTAATGATGCAGGTTTTTCTAATTCTTGTAAAATGGTTTGTACGACTTGTAAGTTGGTTCTTTCGTTATGGCCACCTACATTATAAATTTCACCGACAGTTCCTTTACGAACAATTAAATCAATGGCAACACAATGATCGTATACATGTAACCAATCACGCACATTTTCACCCGTTCCATAAACAGGTAGACTTTCATTCGCTAAGGCTCTAGCAATCATTAAAGGAATTAATTTTTCTGGAAAATGATACGGTCCATAGTTATTCGAACAACGGCTAATCGTTACTGGCATACCATAGGTACGATGATACGCTAATACAAATAAATCAGCGGATGCTTTTGATGAACTATACGGACTAGAGGTATGCAATGGCGTTTGTTCCGTAAAGAACAAATCTGGTCGATCTAGTGGTAAATCTCCATATACCTCATCTGTCGATACTTGATGATATCGTTTAATACCATACTTATTACAAGCATCCAGTAAAGTGGTTGTTCCCATAATATTTGTTTTGACAAAAATAGCTGGATCTTCGATACTGCGATCAACATGTGATTCCGCTGCAAAGTTTACAACAATATCAAACTTTTCCTGCTCAAAAAGAGTATTAATAAATTCTCGATCTGCAATGTCTCCTTTAACAAATTTGTAGTTTGGTTTACTTTCAACCGGTGCACAGGTTTCTAGGTTACCGGCATACGTTAAAGCGTCTAAATTAACAATCATATCTTCTGGGTACTTGTTTACCATATAGTGCACAAAATTACCACCGATAAATCCAGCCCCACCTGTTACTAATATTTTCATTATTTTTCTCCTTCATACACAAAATTACAATCACTGTCTTTTAATACTGGTCCTTCAGTATCTTTTTTAGATAAAATAGGGGTAATCCCTTGTAGTAAGCTTCCCCAATCAACAGCAATGTCAGGGTCATCATACCGAATTCCACGATCTTGTTCTTTATCGTATTCATTATCTACTTTATAACGGAATTCTACATTATCCGTTAGGGTTAAGAAGCCGTGTGCAAAACCTTTTGGTATAAAGAATTGACGTTTGTTTTCCTCACTTAGCTCGACAGCAACCCACTGACAATAGGTTGGCGATCCCTTACGAATATCCACAGCTACATCAATTACTGTCCCTTTGGTACAGCTTACCAGTTTCGCTTGTGCTTTAGGATTGTTTTGAAAATGTAATCCACGTAAGGTCCCTTTTTGCGCACTAAACGACATATTGTCTTGGACAAAGGTCGTTGTAATTCCCATCTCTTTATACTTTGAATAGGCATATGTTTCCATAAAATAACCACGATGATCACCGAAGACATCAGGCTCAATCAGGATTACACCAGGTATTTTTGTCGCTATTGTTTTCATTGTATTCTCCTTCTATTGGTCAATAAATTTTCCTTCTAGAACATCTTTTAAATATTTACCATATTGATTTTTATGATATAAATTAGCCGCCTTTTGTAACTGCGCTTTATCAATCCAACCATTTGCATACGCGATTTCTTCCAGGCAAGATATTTTACGGTTTTGATGGGTTTCAATGGTTGCTACAAAATTCGTTGCCTCTACTAGTGATTCATGGGTACCTGTATCTAACCAAGTATACCCTCGACCAAGTAAGGTAACATCTAGTGCCCCTTTTTCTAGATAGATTTTATTTAAATCCGTAATTTCTAATTCACCGCGCGCACTGGGTTTGATTTGTTTCGCATACTCTACAACCTTATTATCATAGAAATACAAACCAGTAACTGCATAGTTTGATTTTGGTTCCGTTGGCTTCTCTTCTAAAGATATAGCCTTACCATGATCATCAAAAGAAACAACACCAAAACGTTCTGGATCATCGACATAATATCCAAACACCGTTGCCCCTTCTGTCTTGGTAGCTGCTTTGCGTAATCGTTTGGCTAATCCATGCCCATGGAAAATATTATCACCCAAGATCATAGCACAACTATCCTCCGCGATAAATTCTTCACCAAGTAAAAAGGCTTGTGCTAATCCATCCGGTGAAGGTTGCACTTTATATTGTAAAGAAATCCCAAATTGCTTACCATCACCCAATAATTCTTCAAATCGCTTGGTATCATCTGGTGTTGATATAATTAATATATCCTTTATTCCAGCCTCCATTAATATACTTAATGGATAATAAATCATTGGTTTATCATAGATTGGTAATAATTGTTTACTTGTCACTTGCGTTAATGGATATAATCTTGTTCCACTACCTCCTGCTAATACAATTCCTTTCATGGTATCCCTCCTATATGTATATATACTATAAACCCTGACGTAAGGTTAATGTCAACCTCTATTTTTGACAAATATATAAACCAACATTCTTTGTTATCTTAATATGCCCATTATTCTTCATCTTACCTTGTACAAATTGTTTAAATTTTTGTATGTCTTTCCCTATGATTTCCTTTTGATTACCGGAACAAAGCATAATATAATCAACGAGGGAATCCACATCGTCAACAAGTAAAAAATCATTATAAGGAGTAAAAGATATGTTTCTAAACCGTTCAGATAATAATTGTTCACCATTCTCAATGGTAAAGCAAGTATTGTCATGCAGTCTGATATGTTTATCATACTCCCTCAGTAATATGCGAATTTCCTTCATATGATCTTTTCCGTATGTACTCGCATACAAATATCCATCTTTTTTTAAGACCCGCCATATCTCAAATAAACCCTTATTTAAAGAAGAGAAATAAAACAAAACATGATTCGCAATAATTTGATCAAAATACTCATCTTTAAAAGTAATATCTTGGCCATCCATAGACAAATAGTTAAAATCATTTCCATTTATTAGCTTTGCTTCTTCCAACATGCTTTTATTGTAATCCGTCAAGAAAAACTCGCGATTACGTAAATTCATTGTATTACATCTCCATAATTCGCCATTACCACAGCCAATTTCCAATAGTTTATTGGCTTTTACAACTTCCATATGTTGATATAACCACAAGAACCAAGGTATGGGATTGTTAGAAAAACGAGTATGAAAATCTATTTTTTTATGTAATTGGCGAATACTTTGATATTGTTCGATGACTGTATCTTCATTTTTACTCAATGTAATGATTTCGCGAATTTGATCCCAGGGCAAATGATTATGTTGGACTAACTTTTCCATACGTAATAGTGCCTTTTTCAACGTAATAAAGTATTCAATCTTCTGATTCACAACGCCTATTTGCATAGACAGGGAGGTTTTAAAGTTATCATCCATTGATCCTTCCTCCACAACTAGCGGAAAGATATCCTCCAATGTAAAACCAAGAGTCTGTAACACAATAATTCGTTGTAACTTAATAAGATCATAATTCGTGTATTGTCGATATCCATTAGATAGTACCCGAGTGGGTTTTAAAAGCCCAATTTTATCATAATAACGAATCGTTCGTTCGGTAGTACCTGCTTTTTTTGCGAATTGTCCAGTTGTATAATATTTCATGTTCTCATTATAAATCATAAACACAAATAAAAAAAGATACTATTGTACTAGCATCTTACTATCTATCAAGAATTGCTTTTTTCAGCCTGCACGTAGAATCGATTTAATAATTTCGCAATAAATGATGGCCAAAACTTTTGAAACATAATTAAATCCTCTTTAGTGCGAATATTATTATTAATAATTTCGGTTGTTGTTGAATTCGTATGAACTCTATGCCCCATTAATTTTTCCTTTACTAATATAAAACTCCCCTTACATCTTGAAATCTTTTCCCATGCGTACCAGTCTATATTACACACAAAAGAACATTGAAAAATCGATGGATAGGGTATATTGGGTCTAACAAAAGTAACTGCCGGACAACAAATCGCATTACCAAAACGAAGTACCAAGCGTTTTCCAAATCTTGTTTTCGATAAAAACTTACTACGCAAAGGTGTTAATAACCAGCGTTTGATCTTCAGATTTGTATTACTGTACACCTTCTTTTTACCTCTAATCTCATAATAATCGCAAAAGATAAGCAATGCTTTAGGGTTCTTTTGATATTTTTCAAGTACCTTTTCATAGTAGGTTGGCTCATAAATATCGTCTTGGTGCGCAATCGTAACTAATGGCGTTGTAGCGCAACTATAAGCGAAATCAAAATCATATCCAATACCTTGTTTGCTTTTAGGGGCTTCATAAATCGTTACATCATATTTATTTGCGATATTTTTGATATGCGAATTATTCGTAGAGGTTGCAATAACAATCTGGCTATTTTTTTTTGTCTGTTTCATTACAGATAGAATGCACTTTTCTAAATACGGTGATTCTTTATACGCCAATACAACAAATGTATGGAAATGTTTTTTCAATTTATTCACCTCTACAATATATTTTTGAGAATAATGCTGTCGCTTTTATCTTCCGTAAAAAGAGTAGTAAGCTTACAGCAATTCTATTTTTTAACGGTTCTCCCTGGATGCTTGTATCATACCAACGGATAGTATTGTGTATTTTTTTCTCTTCTAACCAAGAAAACAATTGGGTATGTACTTCTAAGAATTGTGTTGTGGAAGCATTCCGCCCAGAAAACAATAAATACCAAATAACATATCGAATAAAAAAATAGGAAACTAGTGGATTCATTTGTCCTTTATATACTTCATAAATAGAATCTAATAGTTTAATAATTTCCGATGTATTCATTAATCCCTTTTGTTCATTGTTTGAAACGCTAGCATCATTATAATACCAATTATATCCAATATATGGAATGATTTTAATCTTATCTGTTTTTTGGCAAGCTAACATAGTAAAATAAACATCTTCACCAATGGGGTTGTCCAAAAAGTGAATACGATTATCGATGATAAATTTGCGACGAAACAACTTAGCCCAAGGAGCACTAATTTCATATTTTGTCCACTCTGTATTGTGCGCTTGTACACTATATAGTGTTTTTTCATATGTAGCCCGACGATATCCGCCAATGATCATATCAAAGTCACCACTTTGCATAGCCTCCATGAATGTAGCAACATAATTAGAATCAATAAAGTCATCATTATCCATAAACATGATATATTCCGTCGTTGCTTCCCGTATCCCTAAATGCCTAGTTTTA
>CAKVJS010000089.1 GCA_934754755.1 uncultured Erysipelotrichales bacterium | reverse complement strand
TTCGCCCCCTCATTCTGATTTTTTGCGTTCAAAGTAAACCCAAAACTAGTATACCACACCATTTCCAAATATGCAAGCCTGCGGGCTGAACCCGCTGCCAGCAACTACCGTGCTGCCGACTGTGTCGGCTTCCAGCTGCTGCCGCGTTGGAAATGACGAAGCTGTGCCCCCATAAGCTCAAGGGGCACAGCTTCTTTGTTCCTATTCAATTCGAGATTATTACGAATTCACGTTTTGATGCCCATAGATTCAAGGCATCAAAACTTATGCCGGCAGTGCCTGCTGCCAGCAACTGCCGTGTTTATAAAGACGAATCCATGTCCCCATAAGTTTAAGGGACATGGATTCTGTGTTTCTATCCGATTCAGGCTTATCTCTAACCCACGTTTTGAAATCCATTGATTTAAGATTTCAAAACGAATGTAATTCTCCTGGTGGACATCATGATGCATTCGGAGTCGATGAAGGACTATAGTGCTTCGGCCGGACTTCTCCAGCGCCTTCGATAGATGACCTCCTGAATTTCACAGGTCAATAGAGACAGGACTGTAAATAGCAGTTTCATACAACAACAGGCCCGGTGTCATCGTGTGAACGAAGGCACTGAGTCTGTTGTTTAGATAGTGAGATATCACTCTTTATTGTGCTAGAGAGTGAGTTCCTGTGAAAAAGTATTATGTTCGAGGCAAACTGATACCTTCCAGCATTTGTTATTAGCTGTCAATTTTATTGTATCGGGATGTTAATCCTACAATTTTAAGCAAGTCTCCTTTTGTTGTTGCATCAAAGCCAAGTTCTCCAACCATTTTTGAATATACTCTCCCGGTATAACTTGTTCCAAAAATCGCTTCGTAGACCTTCTGTAATTTAGTTTCCAATTTGACTACTGTAACTGTCTTTGATCCTTCTGCTTGGTCAAATGTCTCATCTTTTGTAAGAAGCTCCTCGAAACATCTCAGGTCTAACGCCTTTGCCAATTCCAACAATGGCGTATAGTCTCTACCTTCAATAAAATCTTTGTATTGCTCCACGTTAGAAACCATCAACCCCAGCATGATGGGCACGATATAAAGCAACGAAAAACGGAGTGCGCGTTTAGTTCGCAAAAAGAAATCATATTTCCCATTATGGGTTGGCTCATATGCAGCAATTCTAGCCAACCGCAGATATCTAGCTACTTCTCTAAGTTCAAAATGATATGTTTTAATTACAGCACTACATACTATATCATATGTATAGGAAGTATCATCGAAAGAAATGCTTCGATAGAATCGCTCCATGTTAGGTAAGGGCAGAGCGATGCGTAGGTCAAAGAAACGGTCTAAATATCTTGAAGCATTAAAATCATTCCCATAATACTTCCGTATTGTATGCTGTAATTCATTGGTATTTACAGAAAAAACGAAAGTAATCTGATCATTTGAGAAGTAATGCTTAATTCTTTCGAGTAACCGCACTGCATAGCTTGGCTTGCAGCGATCCAATTCATCAATAAATACAACAAGGCGATTGCCATGTTCGGGAAGTAGGCTTTTAAGAAACTCTGCTACAAGCGTCTCAATATGTTTAGACTGTTTTAATCCCTCCAAGGGATCCTTTCCCTTTAGGCCATCTACTATCTGTTTCCAGTCACGACCCGTAAACGTCTGCATCAGCCCTGCGGCGATTTCCAGGAACGAATGTTCCCTGAAAGAAAAATCTTCATCAGCACCATTCAAAATGGTGTAAACCAATGAGAGAATCGGATCATCATCATTGTCATTTTCCCACGCATCATAGTAAACACATACCTGCGGCTGTATTTTCGACAAATCAATAACCGACGTCTCCGTTTGAACACTTTTGATTATATTACGATCATCTTCAGTACACGATTTGATGTACTCATTATATGCATCCATGACCATCTTTGCCTGCTTGACAAAAAAGGTCTTTCCGCTGCCCCAGTTGCCATCTAAGGCAATAGAACATCCGTCTTCAATGGCATCTAAGATAGCAATAAAGTGAATTAAATCTGCATTTCTGCCGATCGAATTTTCTTTGTAGGTTCTGAGCAAATTTTCTCGAGACGGCTCCAAGTCATATTTCTTCATATTTTCCCCTCAACTTTCCTAGGTATCATTTCCTTGTTCATTCACTGTTCTGTTACCTTGCACGTACAGATCATTTACCACGTGGGATTTTTGCTATAATCCGGATTTCCGAAACATGTCCCGCCCATTATTACCGCTATCACTTGACCAATATATCCCTCCTTACGCTCATTCAATGCTCTGTAAATAATTTCTTGCAATGCGTAGAATTACCTTTCATCAACACCCGTAGCATGGCATAGTGTTTTTCACCTTCGCCAATTCACAGCCTCTATCATAAAAGATTGGACGATAGAAACTGCAAAAGGCTTATCCCCAAGAGCGTCCAAACAACTCTTGACCGTTGTTCGCTAATGTCAGTACAGCAGAGTTGCTAAGAAGATGATAGGTCTTATCGCTATAGGATTCCTGTTTATCCAATGCGATGATGACCTGCTTTCCACATGCAGAATACAGACCGATAATTTTCTCGATGGCTTCGTCGGAAATCTGCTTCAATACGACCGAGTCATGCACTAAAATTGGAAGCCTTGTGAGTTTTAGCACAGCAAGATCATAAACCACAAGACCTTTGTAGGCAATGCCTGTTCCTGTATCATCCGGAGTGAAAAAGTGATAGTCAGTATCGGTAAAGTCCAAAATGGGTGCATTTGAAGAACCTTGGTAGATAGCATCATTGATTCGACTCATTTCTTCGTTGAGTTGATGCGCAATCAATGCTAATTGCTTTTGCCTTATTGTCTTCGATCGTGCTACATCATTGTCTCGCTTTTCTTTCAAATGCTGAAGATTTTCGTAGGACTCATTTTCCTTTTGCATCCGATCTTTCTCACGAAGCAATTCAGAATGCCGCATTAAAACGATCTTAGAGAGCTTAGGATTTTGAATCAACTCCTGGAGTTGCGTTTCGTACTCATGGATGATTTGGTCGTATTCCATCAGTTCCTTTTCAAGCTTAGAGCGCTCCGTTCTCAATTCAGCTTTAAATACAGAAGAAATTGTCCGATGGAATCCCTCGATATCTTCCAAATGTGCGATGGCGGCATCAGGGAAAAAACGCTGTAAGTCAGCAAATGTATCAGTAGTGGATGAGAATGCATAGTTGCCATTCTCATCAAGTAAATCCCAGCGTGCTTTTACTCTATTTTTGGCGCGACGGGCCCTAGATAACATTTTTTTGACATAAACGGCTTGCTCAGATGCGGCAGCATCCACATCGAGCAGATCGCGTTCCAGTCCACGAGAAAGTTCATCAATTTGCTCAGCAATATTACGAATTTCTTTGCCGTTTTCATCGTATATGCGTTTTGTTATTTTGGCAATAAACCTCGAAGCTTGAGCCTTCTTATATGTAGCTAGTTCACTTTCGGAGCGCTGAGTTTCAGTATCAATTTCTTTGAGAGGCGCATACGCATTAAAAAGCTTAAGAAGCGCCGTACAGGCTTTTTCCGCTTTTTCACTGGTTTGATAGTGCAACGGACGTCGCTCATTACAATTATTCTTTCCGTATACTCTTATATATCGTCCAACCGCATCTCGAAAAGATAAATCAAGCAAAGACATTGCATACTTTGAATCCAGCCATTCACAGTAATCACTCAACTTGATTTCTTCGGTTCTTTCATAATCATCATTACATTTCCAAACAGTATGGGCTTCGATACTATTCCTGCAAAACCTAAAAGTTTCACCATCAAAGATGAAAGAAAAATATATATCGTGAGAACCGACATTTTTAATTATATCTTCTGTTTTCGCATATGTACTGCCACCAAAAACAAAGTCCACGATCAGCAGAAATGTGGATTTTCCGATAGAGTTGTCCCCTGTGCGGGTACCTAGCACCACACTGAGACCAGAATTGAAACGAATTCGCTTTTGTTGAAAACGATCACAACGAATCTCATATAACATAACAGAGAACCTCTCTTTCTTCATCGTACCTAATTTTTTGAAGTGCAAATAAACAATCCAGTGTATCCATGAATTCTTCAATGCTGCTGAAATACTTCATAGTAGTTTTGTATAGAGCAAAGATCTCAATGTCAGATTCCTGCAATACCGAAAGTACTGGCGAGAATTTGCTGATTACACTTTCACGATAAGATGTAATTTTACTCGGTAATCTCATGGAACACCTCACAATTCTGAACGAAGAAAGAGATGACGGCTTCACAGGCATCTTTGGATGTTGAGCGTGTTTTTGACTTTATCCAATCTACAAGATGATCGAATATATCGCTCTTGTTCTCAGATATACCTTCCATTTTTATAAAACAGCATTTGATCTGAAGACTGAGCGCATCCAGTCTAAAACCATCAATCCCCTCTTGTTCTTTGAAGCAGTCACGAATATAAGGATAATAATCCGTAACATACACACCGATTCTTTTTTTTAAGAGCCACTCATCCGATGAGAATTTTCTAGTTAATCTAACAGGAGAATAGTTCAGAGCAGCCATTTCCTCTTCACGCAGAGTGCAGACTTTTTTCACAACGTCTGCTAGTTGAAGCTCTAGTCCCATTGTCAGCGTAGACTCATGGAGATCTGTAAGTTGAAGAAGATGCCGCTTTATTTCCAGAAGATTTAAATAATCCTCTTTCGTGGTGTGGTAATCCTGCTGGTCATGACAGTTTTTGCACAGTGCAATCTTATTTTCGAAGGCTTCTGAATTATCTCCAAAGCGCTCTAATTTACTCAATTGCTCATACTGCTCCTCGGTCGGACGATTCGGAAAAATATGCGCGATTTCATAAAGTTTATTTGGCTTTCCCTGCTTCCTGTGACGCAGAATTTCTCCACACAAAGGGCAACGGAAAGAAACCTCTTTTAAATACAGCTGTTGTTCGGCATCAGTAGGCGCCTTGCGCTCTTTCAAATAGGGATCATCTGCAATTGCTTTTGCGATAGCGCCATCTTTTGCCATAACAGCCACACTCCCCAAATGGTATAAAACCGCACAGAGACATCTGTCATGCAGTTGCCCTGGTAACGCAAGAATTCATCCATAAAGACATTATATCGCATAACGTCTAAAAGCACAAGATAGTATTAAGGGAACAAGCCGTGTCGGGGATAAATAATGTATACCTTGGTAGCGCGCTACATTCGCATTGTAGAGGTCAGGAGTTCGAATCTCCTATGCTCCACCATAAGTCCACCGTAATTTTGATAGAATTACGGTGGACTTTTCTATGCCCGAAAACCGCTTGAAATCAGGATTTTTGGCTATTTCAGCATATTGCGAACCCCGCTGCAGAGCCATTCTGCGGCGGGGTTTCGTGCGTTTTACGAGGATTGCGGCTTTCTGGTCTGCCGTAATCGTTAAACTACCGAGTAATCGTTGAACTACTGGGGGTATTCGTTAAACAACCGAGTTCTGATAATACTCCTTATGAGAAAATCGGCGATGAAGTGCGGTCGCTGGCGGATGAGGTACCGTTTGACATCCCCGATTC
>CAKVJS010000088.1 GCA_934754755.1 uncultured Erysipelotrichales bacterium | reverse complement strand
TATCGGTGCATCCTTACTATTCCCTTTTGGTATTTCTTCATACCTTACGTCGGTGCTAAAAAAATCAAGTAGTATGGTATTCATAATCCATAATGATTGTTTATTACAATGTAAGTATCCATTGGTTTTATGTAATGAACCATTCGCTATATGTTTTTGGATAACTGCCGCATACTTTTTTTCAAAATCAATCTGATAACGTTCATTTATTGTTGTAATATCAATCCCTTCCAATAACCGTAAAGACATCATAATAGTATTAAATAAAGAGTCTTCAAGACGCATATTTTCGGTTGTTATCGTTTGTTTACCTTTTATATAATCATAAATATTTCGATTGTGTGTATGCATTTGATGATCAATCTTACTCGTTGCTCCCACACCAATTCCAAAATAATTATTATACTTCCAATACGCTGTATTATGTTTAGATTGATAACCAGCTTTTGCATAGTTACTTACTTCATATTGTTTATATCCCATCATTTCTAGAGATTGATCAATGGTTTGTAACATTTTAAATTCTAAATCTTCCTGGATACCTTGATATTTTTGTTGGTACAAACGAGTATGTTTTTCAATAATTAAAGAATAGTAGGAAATATGATGTAATGATAAGGTGGAAAGTATTTGTAAGTCTTTTTTTATAGTTGTTAGGGTTTGATGCTCTAAGCCATACATCATATCGAGGGATACAATAAACCCCATCGCATACGCTTCACGTACTAAAGATACTACTTGCGACAAAGAATGCTTCCGATTTATATTGGCTACTAATTGGGGATCAAAGGTTTGTACACCGATACTAATCCGGTTTACTTTCCCTTTTTTTAAAATCTCAAGTTTCTTTTTATCCATCGATTCTGGATTTACTTCAATGGAAACTTCTATAGTTTCTTTTGTTATATACGGTTGTATCATTGTCATAACCATTTGGAGTTGTTGATAGTTGAGGCTACTCGGTGTGCCACCACCAATATATAGGGTATAGAGTGGATCGGTTATTGACAAGGTATGTAATTCCTTTTGTAACGCTTCTATATAGGCATTTGCGAGATCTTCTCGATAATATATTTTACAGAAGTCGCAATAGCTACAAATGTGATTACAAAAAGGAATATGAATATAAAGTGCGTTAGTCTTCATCCCAAGTAAAAACCTTAGCGAGACCACCTAACGCTGTTTCCTTATACGCGCTATTTAAATCTCGACCGGTTTCTTTCATAACCTGGACAACCGCATCAAAAGAAACCCTATTTTTACGAATCGAACCTACTTGTTTCGCATATACGGCCGCATCAACCGCCCGTAAAGCACCAAAACCGTTGCGTTCGATACATGGAATTTGGACATAGCCACCGACCGGATCGCAAGTTAAGCCCAAATTATGTTCGATACCCATTTCGGCTGCATAAGCGATACTATCATGATTTAACCCTAATATCCATGCATAGGCACTAGCCGTCATCGCACAGGCACTCCCTACCTCTGCTTGACAACCACCATCTGCTCCCGATACGGTTGCCTTTGTTTTAATAATATTCCCAAATAATCCGCCTACTGCCAAGGCCTCGATCAATTTTTCTTTAGGGATATGCAATTGTTTATAACAATAATATAATACTGCTGGCATCACGCCACTTGCTCCACAAGTCGGTGCCGTAACAATCGTATTACCACTCGCATTTTGTTCACTTACCGCGTACGCATAACTGCTAATAAACAACCGTTCCTGTTCCTTTTCATCTACCTCTTGTGCCTGTTTAAATATAGACGCAGCCACTCGTTGTAGTTTTAATCGACCTGGAAGAATTCCCTTTGCTTGTAATCCTTCTTCTACGCTGCGAAACATCGTATCGAGTATAGTTCGTAAATACGATACGATATCGAACCCCTCATAGCGTAAAATATAGTCATACAAGGTACTTTTTTCTTTTTTTATATAGCGCAAAATATCCGCCATACTATCATGAGGATATATGCCACCTCTCTTTTGTAGACTTTGTCCTTCAAACAAAATACTACCGCCACCAATGGAATATACCGTCTCTTTGGCGATGCACTCATTTTCCTTATTATAGACATGAAAAATCATCCCATTTGGATGAAAATTTAAGGCATCTTTTTCAAAATGAATGTGTACATTTTTGATACCTAAAGTTCTAGCGATCGCATAGTCGGTTAAATGACCTTTACCTGTAAAGGACAAGGAACCATATAAATGTACTTCATAATGGTCTGCTTGAGGATACTTTTTTTGTATTTCTAAAGCAGCTTTCTCTGGTCCCATCGTATGTGATGATGATGGTCCTGAACCAATTTTATATAATTCTCTTAAGGATTCCATAGCTACCTCCTATCACATATGGATTAAAAAATTCACCAATCCCTGCTCCTTATCGATACGTCCCGCTTTGATCGCCTGATCTAGCGAGGCTAATTGTTGTAAATAAGCAAGCAATTCTTGCTTATCATAGGACACGCCATCCTGTTTTAGATACCGCAACCGCCAACTCGTAATGCCTAACATTTTCGTTATTTCATTATCTGTATAACCTTTATTTAACAATACTTTTACTTGGTACAACAGGCGCATTTGACTCGCTAATAAAACAATAATTTTAATCGGTTCTTCGCGTAGGATTTGTAAATCGTGATATACCCGGAAAATATCCGCATAATTTTTTTGTGTAATCGCCGTAGTTAAGGCAAAAACACTTTCTTCCAAGGGTTTTGTAACTAGCTGATCCACTCCTTCCTTCGTTATATGATATGCATACAAACCCAATTTCTCTACTTCTTGATACGCCTGTGTTACACTTCCATCGATGCGCTGCAATAATAAGGTTAAAGCATCTTCATCAATCGTACAATTTCTTTGTTTCACGGCTCGTAAAACAATATCTTTTAGCTCCCTAGGAGAAGGTTTATCCATCGAGACTATTTGTGCCTTTTTTTTCAATTGCTTAACGGCCTTTTTTCTTGCATCCAAAGGATGATCCCCGGTATGATATAATACCAAGATAACCGATGTTAATTTTTCTTCTAAGGCACGCAAAAACAAGTCCACTTGCGTGTCCTCTATTTTTGTCTTTGCGCTCGTTAAAAAAGGGATATTTTTAACAACAACCATCTTTTTATCCATGCCAAAAGGCGGAGTACAAACATCCTGATAGATGGTCTCCATAGGTGTTGAATCCCCCGGATACAAAGAATAATTTAGAGTATCTTCGTGACATTGATTGGTTTCTTTTAATTCCGTTAGTTTTCGATCTAATAATAATTTTTCTTCGCTGCACAGCACGTATATCATCGTATCACCTACTACTAAGTATAGCGTAATTAGATGATTAAGTCATGCAAAAGATACTCTATTTTAGGTAAATATATAATGTTCTTTACCAAAATACCAAATGGTAACCATCCCCATCGTATCACTCCGATAGATATGCACACCATAGCGCTGTAATTTTTCAATTACTATCGGATGAGGATGATTATAACGATTATTCTGTCCACTACTAATCAAGGCAACTTTTGGTTGGGTAGCTTCTAACAGTTGATAACTTGTACTATTTTTACTTCCATGATGTGCAACCTTTAAAACATCGACCGGTATATTGCCATATTTTTGTTGGAGGAGGATTTCTTCTACCTGTCCAATATCACCAGTAAATAAATACGATATCCCTGGCAATTCTACTTTGAAGATTAAGGAATTCGCATTGGTTTCTTTCGTATCGAGCTCCAAAGGATACATCGTTAGGTGTAAATCACCAAGGGTTATCGGTGATTGTGGCGTTCGAATCACGTGTTTAATGTGAATTTCCTTTTGTAGACTTTCCAAAGCACCACAGTGGTCAAAGTCATCGTGTGAAATAAATACATAGTCCAAGGTAAAAATTCCTTCACTACGTAAATATGGAATTAGGCTATCTTTGGCCACATCACGATTTCTTAGTCCCCCGGTATCAATCATAATGGTGCCTTGATGAAAAGGCTGTTTAATTAAAAAGCTATCCCCCTGCCCGACATCTATCATCACCACCTTACCTGACAAACTAAAGCGGGAAGAAACAAAGAAGATACAAAGTACACAAAGTAGCTTGATTAGCTCCATTCTATAGGTACGTCTATGATTGCTTTTTATAACGATCTTAATAAATAAATAATAATACATTCCAATAAAAAATATCGTTGGTTTGGAGAAATTAAGATACAGGGGAAATTGATTACAAAATAAAATTATACTTTCCAAGCAATATATCCCCACTTGTAAAAAAGGAAGTAGGATGCGACCGAGTAATAGGTACCACCAACATACACTATATAATGCGGATACGATGGGTAAACATAGCCAAGACAAGAAACTGGCCGTAATTGGTAAACGAAATTGCAACAGTAAAAGGACTGGAATAATAGAAAGATATAATAAGCATCCTTTATAGCGACAACGACCTAGTAAGATAGAAAAGAAACGCGCAACAAAAGAAAATACAAAGGATATCTGATACAATCGATACGGATTAAAAAACAATAATACTAAGGCACCTAAACATAGGGCATCCAGTTTATTACATCGTTTACCAGCAAGCGTTTGTATGAGTAAAACAAGATACGCTAATCGAAAAGCAAGGTGTTCTGGAATCGAATATACATATAGGCCAAGAATGGACAAACTTGTATACATAACCCATCTTTCCGGCATCATAAAACGCAGTATATTTTTCAACCAACGACGCAAACTATAAATACAACGTCCTGATAAAGAAAACAAATGAAGCAAAGAAAGATTGGTTAGCGTATTGTAAATTTCTTCCATTTCACTACTTTTAATACCGAGCACTAAGGTAGAAACAAAAGGACTAACCGAAGGTTGACTATCGATTCGTTCTTGTAACCATGAAAAAAAAGTATACCGCCGTGTGTGGCGATGTACTTTTTTAATTTTCCCCTGTTGCATAATTCCCTTGCCTTGTAGGTAGTGAGGATAGGAAAAAACATTTTTATTGCGGTTGTTAGCTATCGGAAAATAAACCACTTCTAGATCGATATCATCACCTATTTGATAGGTTCCAACCTTTCCATATGCTTTTACCTTCGCTTGTTTAACTTTAACAACTATATATTTTTCACTACGATCGATGATGCGTCCCTTAACGGTTGTATTTGAATAGGACGGAGGAAGTAACATCATTAGATTATAGATAGCTACAACACTGATACATAGTATCATTCCTTTATAACCGACTTTATAAAAAAGTAAAACAACATAGGCAATGATAAAAAAGTACAATACCGGATTGTATAAACGACCTGCTAACACAATAAAAACGCCGAGACAAATATAGAAAGACACATACTTTATAAACATAAAAACCCCCTAATTTTATAATACGTTTTTTCTCCAATTCCTTTAACACCAGGAATATTATCTGAAGAATCTCCCATCAATGCTTTTAAATCAATTATTTTAATTGGTGAAACACCATAATCATTCATAAAAGATTCTTTATTATATCTAATGAATCCAGTTTGTTTCAGTAACTTAACTTCTGTTTCATCATCAATAAGT
>CAKVJS010000087.1 GCA_934754755.1 uncultured Erysipelotrichales bacterium | reverse complement strand
GTATAATATAGTCACAACAATAAGAAACCATGACAAATGGTTTCTTTTATAGAGGAGAAATAGTATGAGAGAAGTAAATGCGACAAGAATTACAGCTTGTATTAAACAAATGTGCCAGGAAGCTGCCTGTGATTTACCAACCGATGTCTTAGCTGGTTTAGAAGAAGCACAAACAAACGAGCCATATCCTCTAGCGCAAAGAACGTTAGGTATTTTACTTGATAATAACCGTATTGCTTCTAAGCGAAGGGTACCAATTTGTCAGGATACCGGTATGGTATTTGTGTATATAGAAATCGGACAAGAAGTTATGATTATAGGAAATTTAGAAGAGGCTATCCAAGAAGGTGTCCGACAAGGATATGAGGAAGGGTATTTACGCAAATCAATGGTTGAAGAACCCCTGTTTGAAAGAAAGAATACACAAGATAATACACCAGCTGTTATATACTATAAAATGGTTCCGGGAGATGCGATTCATATAACCATAGCACCGAAAGGATTCGGTTCGGAAAATATGTCTCAATTAAAAATGATGAAACCGAGTGAAGGCGTGCAGGGTGTGCAAGATTTTGTCTTACAAGTAGTAAAGGAAGCTGGTCCCAATGCTTGTCCCCCTTTAGTCGTAGGGGTTGGTATTGGAGGGTCCTTTGACATTGCACCACAGTTAGCGAAAAAAGCTTTATTACGAAAAGTCGGCAGTCATCACCCTGATGAACGCTATGCACAGCTGGAAAAACAATGGTTAACACAAATCAATGAGAGTGGGATTGGGCCTGCTGGATATGGTGGAAAAACAACAGCGATTGGTCTACAAATTGAAACTTTCCCTACTCATATTGCGGGCTTACCCGTAGCCGTCAGTATTTGTTGCCATGTCGCTAGACATAAGGAGGTTACTTTATGATTTCTTTACATACCCCGTTATCTTCAAAGAAGTTAGAAGATTTGCGAGCGGGTGATGAAGTACTGTTAAGTGGAACGATTTATACGGGACGCGATGCGGCTCATAAACGGCTTGCGGGACTTGTGCATGAACACAAGTCATTACCTTTTGATTTACATAACCAAGTAATGTATTATGTGGGCCCTACACCTAATAAGCCCGATGCTATATTTGGCAGTGGGGGGCCGACAACTTCTGGACGTATGGATCTTTATACACCAACATTATTATCACAAGGATTAAAAGTAATGATTGGTAAAGGATATCGCAATACATCTGTTAAAGAGGCAATGTGCCAGCATAAAGCCGTATACTTGGGTGCTATCGGTGGTATTGGCGCTCTGCTTTCTGATTGCGTAAAAAGTTGTGAAATTATTGCTTTTGCGGATTTAGGTACAGAAGCAGTGCGTAAGCTAGAAGTAGAAGACATGCCCTTACTTGTCTTAATTGATAGTTTAGGACATGACCTGTACGATATTGGACCGCAAAAATATCTTCAAAGCAAATAAAAATAGTATTATTCGCGAATTTTTGATACTTTATGCAGGAACATATAAAAAATAAATGGGCGGTTATTAATGATATTGAAAGATAGAAATTAAAATTCAATATATACTGATATTTAGGGAGGCGTACTATGATAGAGAATATACGGAAGCGTGATGGGCGATTAGTACCATTTGAAACAGACAAAATTGCGGGAGCTATTTATAAGGCATTTGAAGCCGGTGGTGGTAAACAGGAATTAACAACGGCACGAAAGTTAGCGGACCAAGTGATTACGAAATTAGTTGATAAACAAAGTGCTTTGCCTACGGTTGAATTAGTACAGGATACGGTGGAAGAAGTACTGATTGAACAAGGTTATGTTCGAGTTGCGAAAGCTTATATATTATACCGGGCTAATCGTACCAAAGTGCGAGATATGAAATCTAGATTAATGACTACCTTTGAGGAAATTACTTTTTCTGATGCCAAAGATAGTGATTTAAAAAGAGAAAATGCAAATGTAAATGCGGATGCACCAATGGGAACTATGTTAAAATATGGTACCGAGTCAGCTAAACAGTTTAATGAAATGTTTGTATTAAATCCGAAACATGCGAAAATGCATAAAGAGGGTGATATACATATTCATGATATGGATTTCTTAACCTTAACAACGACTTGTTGTCAAATCGATATTATAAAACTGTTTGAAGGTGGTTTTTCAACAGGTCATGGTGTTTTACGTGAACCAAATTCAATTACCGTATACGCTGCTTTAGCTTGTATAGCCATTCAATCGAATCAAAATGATCAACATGGGGGACAAGCCATTATTAACTTTGATTATGGTATGGCTTGTGGTGTCGCTAAGTCATATCGTAAATGGTATTATACCAATTTAGAAAAGGCGATTGCATTGCTTAGCGATATAGATGCACAAAAAATAATGACACCTATAAAAAAGATGAAATACAGTCCGACTATGGATATGATGATTGACTTTGAACAAGAGCTGGAAGGTATTTTACAACAAAATGGCGTACCTTCCAATGTGAGTCAAAAAATAATAGAATTTGCAACAAAAGAAGCCTATAAAGAAACGGATAAAGAAACCTATCAGGCGATGGAAGCATTAATTCATAACTTAAATACCATGCATTCTAGGGCAGGGGCACAAGTTCCCTTTAGCTCTATTAATTATGGTATGGATACAAGTAGTGAAGGTCGCATGGCTATAAAAAATATTTTATTAGCGACAGAAAAGGGTCTAGGTCATGGAGAAACACCAATTTTTCCAATCCAGATTTTTCGGGTTAAGGAAGGGATTAACTATAATGAGGGAGAACCAAACTACGATTTATTTAAACTTGCTTGTAGAACTTCCGCGAAACGCCTATTTCCGAACTTCTCCTTTGTAGATTCCCCATTTAATGCAGTTTATTATAAAGGAACACCGGAGACAGAAATTGCCTATATGGGGTGTCGAACAAGAGTTATCTCAAATATTTATGATCCTTCGAAAGAAATTGGTAGTGGACGCGGTAATTTAAGTTTCACTTCTATTAACTTACCCCGTTTAGCCATTCGTTCAAAGGGGGATGTAAATCAATTCTTTGATAGCCTAGATGAAAAATTAGAAATCGTTATTCAACAACTCTTAGAGCGGATGGAAATTCAATCACAAAGAAGAGCTAAAAACTATCCTTTCTTAATGGGACAGGGGGTATGGATTGATAGTGATCATATCAAACCAAATGATGAAGTACGGGAAGTATTAAAACATGGTACCTTATCTGTTGGCTTCATTGGTCTAGCCGAAACATTACAAGCTTTGCTGGGTGAACATCACGGGCAAAGTGAAAAAGCGCAAATCTTAGGTCGTCAAATTATTGGGCATATGCGTCGCCTTTTAGATGAGGCAGCAAAAAAATATACGTTAAACTTTAGTCTAATCGCAACTCCAGCCGAAGGGTTATCCGGACGCTTTGTACATCTAGATCGAGAAAAATTTGGTTTAATCGAAGGGGTAACTGATCGTGATTATTACACGAATAGTTTCCATGTACCCGTTTATTATCCAATTAGTGCTATTAAAAAAATCCAAATCGAGGCTCCGTATCATGCTCTAACAAATGGAGGGCATATCAGTTATATTGAAATGGATGGGGATCCTTCTAAGAATTTAGAGGCCTTTGAAAAAGTTGTACGTGCGATGCACGATCATCATATTGGATACGGAGCGATTAATCATCCGGTAGATCGTGATCCTATCTGTGGTTATAATGGGATTATTGACGACGTTTGTCCAAAATGTGGACGCACGGCAGATGAATATCAGGGATTTGAAAGAATTCGTCGGATTACTGGTTATTTAGTAGGAACTTTAGACCGTTTTAACGATGGTAAAAAGGCGGAAGAGAGTGATAGAATCAAACATGGAATGTCTGACCATTAGAATATTTGGAATCAGTAATGATTCTATTGTTGATGGTCCAGGCATTCGCTATGTTATATTTACGCAAGGGTGTTTTCATAATTGTCCAGGTTGCCATAATCCAGAAAGCCATAGTATGCAGGGAGGGTATGACAAAAGTATTGCAGATATCTTGCAAGAAATTGATGACAATCCTTTATTGGATGGAATTACCCTTTCTGGTGGTGAACCGATGGAACAAGTAGAGGCACTTTTACCGCTATTACCAGAAATAAAAAAAAGAGGATTATCCATTGTTATATATAGTGGATACACCTATGAACAAATTATAGCCGATCAAGATAAAAGAAATTTATTATCTTACTGTGATATCTTAATTGATGGAAAATATATAGAATCATTACGTAGCTTAGCATTATTATTTCGCGGATCTAAAAACCAACGCATGATTGATATTCAGTCTTCTATGCAAAATCATAAAGTTATTCTTTATGATCAAATAAGCGTATAGCACCATGCCTATAGTGGTTAATACTAGATTTACATAAAGGGGAGAAATATGATCTATAAAAAGAGAGTCACAATTATATCTATTATTTTTATGATTTTCCTTCAAATTTATTTTACAACAAAATTAGGGAGTTCATATGGATATTACGTATATTTTTCAGTACAGGATGCGGGTCGAGCTATTCTATATATATTTTCGATGATTGCTATAGTTCCTTCCTTTATATTAATATATTATTATCAAGAGGAACGAACCAATCACGATAGTTGGATTTCTCAAAGAATTGGGTATCGGGGATATTATAAAAAAGCCGTAAAGGATATTTTTATTGTTTCCACAGTTTGTCGACTTATTATTGAAGTAATATCTATATGCATTATACATTTTTTTATAGCTTCCATAGATTTCAATCATTTTACCGATTATGACTATAATTTGGTGACTGCTAATACACCTATTAATATAATTACATATCTTTTTCTATCTTCAATTGGTACAGGTATATTCGCTTGTTTCTGGTTTTCCCTAACGCATTATATAAAAAACAAATATGTGTTTCGAGGATCGATGGTTTTGTGGGGGTTTATTTCTCTAATGGTATATGGCATAATCGCATCGATACTATTTGGTATACTTAATGTTATACCAGGATCCTTTCTGGATCATATTATTCGTGCGATAGTAATAGGGGTGACACCGGTGAGTTTAATGACCCCCGGAATCATATCCAATGGGCATATGATCTTAAACTTTATCAGTGGGCTTGTTATTTATGGATCGATTACGTATCATTTACTGAAACATACGCTTAAGAATAGACAGAAAAATGCATAAGCTATTTTATAAATATTATAAATCGGTTTGGTTTATCATCTATTTTTTGATGATAGCACAACTAATTGTCCGTTTTTTTCTAGTTGAAGAAAATAAAACTGCCGCTATTGATCAATGGTTAATTATGAATAATACGATTACTATGTTGATTAATTCTGCCTATTTATTATATTCCTATAAGGTTATTTACTCTTTTCAAACTATGAGAAACAGTATTCTACTTCGTATTGGTGAAGAGAAGATGGTTGTTAAAGCGTTTCAAATAGCTATTCATAAACTAGTATTTTATTTTGTTGCTACCTATGGAATATTATTTGTTATTAATATTCATAGTGTAAACAGTCTTCTTATATTTTGTTTCTATATAGCTCTAACAATATTATTATTCATAGGGTATGAA
>CAKVJS010000086.1 GCA_934754755.1 uncultured Erysipelotrichales bacterium | reverse complement strand
TTTAGCATTTTGGAAGGTTAAGGAAATAGCCACTGACTTCTTACCTGCTTCCATATGTTCTCCTTCATACACATCAAAGATAGTCGCTTCTTTAACGAGTTGTTTGCTTGCTTGCTTAATTTTACGAATCACATCATACGTCGCCACATTCGTATCCATTACTAAAGCAATATCCCGAGAAATAGACGGATACATAGGCACCGGTTGGAAATGAATGGAACTCATTGGTAACGATAATAGGTGTGACATATCTAACTCTAACGTATATACATCTTGGACACCATATTTCTTTTCCATAGCGGGGTGAATAGCTCCGATTACACCAACCGTTTCTTTACCCATCCTAACATAAGCACTGCGGCCTGGGTGATAAAAGGCAGCATCACTAGCCATTGGAACTAGTCGATATCGTGATTCACGAATACCGAGTTGTTCCATAATAGTTGTAAAAAAGCCCTTCAACAAGTAATAATCCGATGCATAGTTCACATGTGTAAAATGCACGAGATGATAGGCACCGGTACTAGCAATCGCCAATGTTTGTACTTCCTTTTGGGGACTATAGGTAGTAGAAAATTCAAAAAGATGAACGTCCTTATTCGCATGGGCTTGATTGTATTGGATTGCCTCCAATAAAGAAGGAATCAAACTTTTTCGAGTAACACTATGTTCGTTGCTTAATGGAGATTGCAGATCTATCGTTGTATCATCGGGATGGAAAAGATTAAAATCCGTAACCATACGTTGACTCGTTAGCGTATAGGTTATCGTTTCGTGCAGTCCTAAATCCTGTAGAATATGTTTTATTTCCTTTATTTTAGCTTGTTCTTTGGTTAGGCTAGCTGGCTTTGTCTCCATAACAGGTAACGTAGTAGGAATTTTATCATATCCATACATTCGTGCTACTTCCTCGATCATATCAGCTTCCATCGTTATATCTTTACGATAACTTGGTATCGTTATACTAAATACATCGTCTTTTAGTTCGTAAGTAAATTGTAGTGATTGTAAAATTCCTTCCACTATTTCGGCTTCTATTTGCGTTCCTAATACATGATTTACTCGCTCTGTAGAAAGCGTAACGATGGTTTTTTCATATACATACGAAGAGGTGATCGACTGGCTAACCTCTTTACCTTTTGCTAAGGTAACTAATAAATTTGCGCAGCGTTCTAACACATCGGATGACTGCGCTGTATTAATAGCTTCCTTGGTAAAACGTGTTGCCGCATCGGTTAAAAGATGTAACCGGCGAGCGGTATGTCGAATCGTAGCACTATGGAAGGTTGCTACTTCAATGACTATATTGGTTGTGTTTTCATCGATCTTTGTTGCCTCGCTCCCCATGACTCCCGCAATGCTTCCAACGGTGTCACCAATCATAACCACGATGTCCGATGCGTCAATCGTATACTCTTGTCCATCCAACATAGTTTCTGTACCTGCTTTTCCGGTTGTGACCATAAACTGTTTATCCAAAAGCTTATCATAGTCATACATATGAATTGGTTGTCCAGTTTCTAACATGACATAGTTCGCAATATCGACAACGACATTTACTGGTTTCATTCCATTTGCGAGCAAGGCACTAGATAGCCATAAAGGGGATCTCTTATTTTGTACTCCCTTTACTACTTTAAGACCAAAAAAGGAACATAGATCGGTTTCTACTTGCATGGATATATCGCTTTTTACATCTTCTTGATAGGTAATTTCTGGTAATCGAACCGGTCGATGCAACAAGGCCCCAACTTCGTACGCCAAAGCAGTCAACGCTAAGCAATCACTACGGTTGGGCGTTAAACCTATTTCTAAAATCATATCATCCAACCCTAGATACGACAAAGCATCTTTACCAATAGGAGCATCGGATGGTAGTATCTCAATACCCTTTTTTTGTTCCTCCGATAAGAAACGTCCATCTATCCCTAGTTCCAATAAAGAACAGATCATTCCTGATGAATCTTGTCCTCGAATAGAACTTTGACGGATGATAAATCCATCTCCTAAATCACAGCCAATCTTAGCAACAATTACTTTCTGCTTGTCCGCAACATTCGGTGCCCCACAAACAATTTGTACAATTGTATCCGGCGCTATTTCGACTTGACAAACGTGTAAATGATCGGAATCGGGATGCATCTTACAAGAATGAATATAACCGACGACAAGATCATTCCCCTTAGCTAAAGGGTGCATCCCCTCTACCTCCAAACCTATTGCCGTAATCTTATCAGCTAATATTTTAGGATCCTGATCTTCTATATTAACATATGTATTAAGTGTCTTTAAACTAACGTTCATGTGTAAACTCCTTTCGTGAAAATTGTCCTAAAAAGCGTAAGTCTGATGTATAGAAATCACGGATATTACGTATTCCATAACGCAACATAGCGACCCGTTCAATCCCAATACCAAAGGCAAACCCTTGATATACCTCTGGATCAAAGCCACACATCGCTAACACTTGCGGATTAACCATACCAGCCCCTAAGATTTCGATCCATCCGGTTTGTTTACATATAGAACATCCTTTTCCACTACAATGGTGACAAGAAATATCAACCTCTACCGAAGGTTCCGTAAAAGGGAAATAAGAAGGACGTAACCGAATCGACCGATCCTTACCAAATATCTTTTTAACAAATATTTCTAGTGTCCCTTTTAAATCAGCCATCGTAATATTCTTATCGATGACTAAACCTTCACACTGCATAAATTGATGCGAATGGGTTGCATCGTCATCATCTCTACGATACGTTTTTCCGGGACATATAATTTTGATCGGTCCTTTGCCTTTCGCTTCTAACATAACCCGTGCTTGTACGGGAGAAGTATGCGTCCGTAATACCGTTTGATCATCAATATAAAATGTATCTTGCATATCTCTAGCTGGATGATCTTTTGGAATATTCATTAATTCAAAATTATAGTGATCCAATTCTACTTCCGGCCCTTGCGAAACCTCATAACCCATTGTTAAAAACAAATCTTCCATTTCCTCAACAATCCGCGTTAATGGGTGTAAAGAACCACTGGATAAACGGTATCCGGGTAATGATATATCGATTTTTTCAGCATTTATTTTTGCCTTCATAGCCTCTTGTTCTAACGTTTCTTTACGCATTTCAATAGCTTCGGTAATTTCTTGTTTTACTTGATTGGATACTTGTCCAAACTCTTTACGCTCTTGTGGCTCCATATTCTTCATTGCCTTCATAGCATCTTGAATCGGTCCTTTTTTCCCTAAGTAAAAAACCCGAAGATCATTTAATTTCGTTAATGCATCACATGTTTGAATTTCTTGCATAGCTTTTTGCTTCAAATCTAATAAACTGTTTTTCATCACTTTCCTCCTTATAAATAAAAAAAGTCCCTATATATAGGAACGAAAAATCGCGGTACCATCCTAATTCATAATAGTATACTATTATGCCCTTAAATACTGTAACGTAGTATAACGGTGAGGATTAGTCACACTCCAAGGTGAATTCAATATCCTTATGTAGAAAACTCACACCATTGTTTTCCTCTCTGCAACATAATTTAATATTTACTATTTCCTTTTCATAGCTTTCTTATAGTATAGCAAATTTATCTAAGAAAACAAGAATTACCTCACACAATATCCTATAAAAACCTAAGAAACTTAGAACACGTAGTATTACATAATTAATTTTAGTTATTGCAAGTAACTGGTTCATTTTTATATATTCAACAATAGTATCATGGTCCGGAAATAATGATTTTTTATTTATACCGGCTTATGAAATGTTAAAAATCCCTTTTTTTTATATAATAAATTCAACATCTCCGTTAATTGTAGCTGTCTATTAGTGGTATTACATGTCAATTAAAACAGGGATTACGTATTTTTACTGCCTCTCACCTCTAAAAAGGAGATAAGAAATGTTTCATTCGTTGCTTTTTGTGTAATCTTTTTGTTTTCAAAGTCAGCTTTTATAGCACCTATATTGCATGTTAAAAGATATCTATACACCTTTTTCCCTGTGATCCGCCAAAATCCAAATAAAGTAAGATCCTTAGGTTTATCTATAGAGAACCCTCCATGCTCATATCCAAATGGAAATGATTCCTTTGCATCATTAACGGCAAGTGTGTAACGAAATTTTCCATCAGTATGTAAGGAATCGCCTTCACTACGAAAAAGAAAATTATTGGCCCTTTGAAAATTCGTCGTTAATCCTAATGTATTATGCGTGGCATCATCAACAGAAAGCCAAAATTCTCCAGAACCATCCGATCGATACACACGGATATAATACAGCTCCCCTGATTTAATAGGATTTCCTTTTATATCCCGCACAACATCATAGCTTATATGATCCCCATACACCGGTGTTGCAGCAAAAATACTGCAAACAAGTAACATACTTATTATTATTTTTTTATGCATTATTATTTCCCCTTATCACGTATCACTTCTCAAAAAATTATATACCTCTTCTGTCATAATCACACCGGAGTTATATTCCGGAGACGTCCTTCTACCCATTGTATGAATCCCTATGACTGCACGTGGATCGCTGGCTAACACAATCGGTGCTCCGCTTTGCCCGGCAGAAGTAGGAACTCGATAGGTAACCCTTCTTTGATTAATTAATACCATAGCCGCTCCCGTAGCTGTCCACATACTACGTGTAGTCCTACCCTGTGCTTCCCCAGGATAGCCGGTAATATTAATATTTTCGGATAAAAAATCCCCAGAACGAACGACCCGCATATCAAAATGATCCGCTCGACTATCAACCCCTATTGCTCGATCGATACGAACTAAAGCATAATCATAGTTTTCTCGTGCCGTCTCATTAGGATCGCGATACTGCCTAGGAACATGAATATGATTACTAAGTAAATTGGCAGTACCATAAGGTCTTTCATTTCCTCCGTCCTCAACACTGTTATCCGCTGGTACAAACATACTATAATCCGTTGCATAACCGCCATGTTCTGGCATAAAGACAACATGAGCCGCGGTTGCAATTAGATCATTTCCAATGAGAAAGCCCGTTCCTACCATCATCGTTCCATCGGGAAAAAAACTTGTGATTCGGCCAATTGGAGAATAGTTAACATCGCACTCTGGTTGTCTAACAATTTGACGTGTATCCGGACCAAACACTCGCATAGGTTCTACGTAAGACATCGCATACGCTGTTTTATTATCAAAAGAAGCTGTTAGTATCCCGATTAAAAGAATCATTACGAATCTTGTAATCCTCTTTTTATTGTTCATCATATCCCTCCTTACAATAACTAAAGAAATAAAAAGCGGTTTCTTTACTTATTATTATAAGTGATAATTTATAAAATTCAAGCATAATTTAATTATAATATGTTATATTTACGTTTTATTCATTATAGTATAGTTGATAGGATGAAAATTAAACTAATAAAAAAAATAATATTATACTTGTTTTATACCTGTATAATATTTATACTTAATAGTAAGTAAACGCTTATAATTAATAAATAAGGAGGAAATACCATGAAAAAAATAATAGTAAGTTTTTTACTTATCTTTAGTTTGTTCGTTCCTATTCAATCCGTACATGCAGAAGATAATAAGTCCTCAAATGAAGAAATTGTTCGAGATCA
>CAKVJS010000085.1 GCA_934754755.1 uncultured Erysipelotrichales bacterium | reverse complement strand
CATAATCGATACTTGCGGTAAGGGCGCTTTAACTGCCTTAATATAAGAGGTACCTAAAACACTTCCTGGAAATAATTTAATCATTTCACTACCCATTTCCATTGCCTCAACAATCTCCCGTATCGTCATACATCCAGGAATATACGGGATGCCATAACGATTACAAAGCAATGCTGTTTCTTTATTAAAACTAGGCGATACAATATACTTAGCCCCTACTTCAATAGCTCTTTTAGCAGTCGGTGCATCGAGTACCGTACCGGCTCCAATACAAACATCGTTACGATTGTAATACTCTGTTTGTAATTCACGAATACATTCACTAGCATACGAATTGGTATAGGCCACTTCAATAGCTCGTACCTTTCCAGCAATACATGCACTAGCGATTTTCTTACCTTGTTCTAGATTATCCCCGCGCACGACCGCTACCATAGCTTGTTCTTGTAACGTTCTAATAATTTCAGATTTCGTCATCTTGTTATGCCTTCTTTCTATTTTTCTTTAACAATAAGAACATAAGAAATAATAAAGGAAACTACAAACCCAATAATCCAGCCACCTACAGCAAAGAAAAATTTAGGTCCAATATATGCTGGAATACTAAAGAAGCTGGATAAAATATAACCATATAATTTAACACCAAAGAAACTGATAAAGGCGGAACCGATTCCAGCTCCAATAGAAGCAGCGATAATTCCCTTTTTATACTTTGTTAAAAGACCAAATAAGGCCGGTTCTGTAATTCCTAATGCACCTGATATAACCGAAGATACAACTAATGTTTTTTCTTTCTTTGTAAGTCCCGGTTTAAAGTATATAGCAGCTGTTGCACCAACAATTCCAATGTTTGCGATAAACATCGTTGGCATTAACATATCCCAACCTTTTGTCGCAAAGTTTTCTAAGGCAATCGGCGTAAAGGCATGGTGAATTCCTACAAGAATAGAAGTAGGGCGAATAAAACCTAAGACAAATCCAGCCAATGGATACGATACGCTATATAATGAATTTACCGCAAAGGCTAGTCCCTTTCCAATCCAAATTCCAATTGGTCCAATAATTACTAGGGTTAAAAATCCTGCAATAAACAGCGCTCCCGTCGGGGTTACAACCGTACGTAATACTTCGGGCATATGATCATCAACGTAGCGATATATATAGCTAAGTGCCCATACCGCAATAATGATCGGAACAACTGATCCAGTATAATTAAATACGGGTACCGGAATAAATCCCGCAAATAAGAATTGTGCTTTACCAGCCGCTGCTGCACTGACCATCGATGGAAACATGATTGTGGCTGCAATCGCTGCTGCTATATATTCATTTGTTTTAAACTTTTTTGCTGCGGATACGGCACAGAAAAATGGAAGAAAATTAAATACACCACTCGCTAACATATCGATAACTTTTACCGTATCGGAGTCACCATTTAACATATGTAAGGCAACAAAACCAGAAATAATCCCTTTGATCATTCCAGCTCCCGCAATAGCTGGTACAATCGGTCCAAATACACCCGACAAGGTATCCATAAACCAGGCAACAATGCCTTTTTTATTCTTCTCTTTTGTGACTTTAGAAGATACGCTTGTTTTCAAACCTAACTTGTTTACTAGAATATCACAATATTGATCCACCGATGGACCAACGATTACTTGTAATTGGTCTTTCGTAAAAGCAACACCTAACACAGCGTCTAGTTTTTCTAGTTGCTCTTTATCGACTTTGGTATCATCTTTAATATCAAAACGCAAACGCGTCATACAATGCCAAACATTATTGATATTTTCTTTGCCACCAACAAGATCAATAATTTTATCTACTATCTCATTTTTAGTCATAACTGTATATATATCTCCTTTTTCAATGTTTACAACGGTATCATAGCATAAAATTATACAGTTTCAAATAACCCAAAATTGTCAAAAACCGTCTAAAAACGTTGATTTAGAAGGGGTTTTGGATTTTTTATACAAGAATTGGATTGGTATTTTGGTCGATAACGCTAATTTTAACATTCCAAATTGACAAGGCTGTAGATCGGTGTTTTAATACGTATATAAATTTAGTTAAGGAGGATACCAAATGGATCCAACAAAGATTACTGATGTGATTAGTTATGTTACCAATCCTGACCGCCACAATCTAGTTGTCGTTAAAGTGTTGACCGATAAAAATGTATATGGTGTTGGTTGTGCTACCTTTCAACAACGACCTTATGTCGTTAAGACAGCTATCGATACCTATTTAAAACCATTACTTATTGGTCGTGATGCCAACCATATTGAAGACTTATGGCATACGATGATGATGAATAGCTATTGGCGCAATGGTCCGGTTTTAAATAATGCCGTAGCCGGTATTGATATGGCCTTATGGGATATCAAAGCGAAATTAGCGAAGATGCCACTGTACCAACTGTTCGGTGGGAAATCGCGCGATGCGATTCCTTGTTATACCCATGCTATTGCGGATGATATGGATAGCTTAAAACGAGATATCGATGGGTATTTAACGGAAGGCTATAAATATATTCGTTGTCAAATTGGTTTTTATGGGGGGAATGCAAAAAATGTCCACTTACAAGGAACCCGTACTAGCGGAACCTACTTTGATCAAGATTATTATATGGCTAAAACAGTCGATATGTTTAAGCAATTGCGCCAACACTATGGCGATCGTTTTCACATCCTACATGATGTCCATGAACGTTTATACCCACACCAAGCTATTCAATTTTGTAAAGATGTGGAGCCTTATAAACCATACTTTATTGAAGACGTATTACCTTTAGATCAAATCCAATGGTATGATAAATTGAAACAAAACACGGTGACACCGGTAGCTACTGGAGAGTTGTTTAATAACCCGGCGGAATGGGAAAGTATTATTAAAAATCGTAATATTGATTTCATTCGTTGTCACGTTTCACAAATCGGTGGTATCACTCCGGCCTTAAAATTAAGCGCCGTTTGTCAAATGTATGGTGTCCAAATTGCGTGGCATACACCACCTGATATTACGCCGATTGGCGTGGGGGTCAACATCCATTTAAATATTCATTTACATAACACTGTCATTCAAGAAAACATTGAATTCAAAGAAAATACCAAGAAAGTATTTACGAACTATCCAGTAGCTAAAAATGGTTATTTCTATCCCATCGATGCGATTGGTATTGGTGTCGATTTTGACGAAGAACAAATTAAGAAATACCCTGGCTATTATCGCAAACATGAGTGGACAGAAAGCCGCTTACCCGATGGTACACATTTTACCCCATAATGGAAATTATTTCTAAAATGCAGGTATACTCATTGTAGGTGATGGTATGACAGAAACAAAAAGTGATTTTATTGCGACAGACTTAATTAGTAAAATTTATCAAAACTATTATCAAAGCCAATTACCACCGCAAAGGCAATTGGCTTTGCACTATGATGTTTCTCGTTTTACAATACAAAAAGCATTACAAAAGTTACATAATATTGGTATTATTCATCCGATTCAGGGTGCAGGATTATATATTAATAAAGAATTTAAAGATAATTCCTTAATTTATAACTCCATGTTGGAAACCTCCTATTGCAACATTGAATCGAAACCTTTATATTTAAAAAAAATAAAGGTAACAACCGAACTTAAAAAAATATTTGGTTTAGAAAGTAATGACTATGTCTGGCAATTCCAACGCCTGCGATATCTAAATTATGTTCTTAGTCAAATAGAAACCTCGTATCTTCCTACCACTCTGTTTAGCTCTTTAAAAGAGGCAGATGTAGCTGACTCTGTGCAAGGCTATGTAATGAAACGAGGATATAAAATTTCCCACTTCATTACCCAATATGAAGCATCGCAAATCACCAAGGAAGAGGCACAATTATTACGCCAAAAAAAAGGATTTCCCGCTATGCATATTCAAAGTCGAGGAATCCTATCGGATGGACGTATCTTTTGTTATAGTACCATCACAGCAATCCATTATAGCTGCAGCTATATAAATGCCTTCGATGCGAGCACGTATCAGGCACGTCGAAAGTAAAAGAAATAAACGTAAAATACTTGCAATTCGGTTATACTAGTTATAAAGTAAGAAATAATTGGAGGAATTAGAAATGTTTAATCTATTTAAATCAAAAAAGACAACGACGGAGGATACACAACCGTTTGTATTAACAGCACTTTGTAAGGGTACCGTAAAAGATATTCAAGAAGTTTCTGATCCAGCCTTTCAATCAGAAGCATTAGGAAAAGGTGTTGGTATTATAGCTAGCGAAAATGAACTTGTTAGCCCTATTAGCGGTACAGTAACTGTCGTGTTTCCAACCCAACATGCCTTTGGAATTACTACAAAAGATGGTGTTGAAGTTTTAATCCATATTGGAATCGATACCGTGAATCTGAAAGGAAAAGGTTTTACTAGCTCCTTACAACAAGGTGATACGATCCAACGCAATGATCCACTATGTACTGTTGATTTTGCCTATATTAAAGAACAAGGATACGATGGAACGATTATGGTAGTTATTAGTAATACAGCTACTTTTACCAAAGTACAAAGTCACACCGGTACGCTCTCACCATCTGACCCAATTATTACAATCACAAAATAAAAAAACACCGAAAGGGGTGTTTTTTTATTATTCAAATGGGTATACCATCCCCCATTGGGTGCGAACTTGACTTAATAGGGATGATACATCTCGACTTAATTGTAACTCATACTGACCACTATTGTGTTCGATATACTCTTGCATATCAATGACTTCATATTGCAAAGCATCACTCGTTTTTCCGCAGTTAATCACTTCTTGTTCACCAGTGCTTGTATAGGTAATCGTAGCTTTATCACTACGAGGATATTCACTGACTTCTATATACCCTAATTCGCCAGAGATAACGCCTCGTTTTGGCTGCTTAGCACGCATGGATAGCGCCATAACAACCATCTGTCCATCCGCATTTTTCATAACAATACCTGATTGTTCATCGACCCCTGTTTCAAAATATTGCGCCGTAGTAATTACGGTAGAGGGACAAGATGATAAAAAATATCGAGCAAAACTAGTAGCATAGCCACCAATATCCAATAAAGCTCCGCCAGCCAATTCCTTAGAGAAGAATCGATTGGTAACATCATATTCCTTACAACTACCAAAATTCACTTGCACCATTTTAACCTTACCAATAGTACCGGCACGAACGATTTCTTGTAATTTTTTATATAATGGCATATGGAAAATTGTCATCGCTTCTTGTACAATCACATTATTTTCTTTTGCGAGAGAAACAATCTCCTCCAATTGTCGATCATTAACAGTTATTGCCTTTTCACATAAGACGTGTTTTTTAGCAGTTACCACTTGTTTCATAATCGCATAATGGCTATTGTGTGGGGTCGCAACATACACAACATCCACTTGTTCGTCTGCTAATAAGTCTTGTAAATCGTAATATACATGTTCCACATGATGATCTTGTTTAAACGCGTTTGCTTTTTCTTTATCAATATCACAAACCGCATATATTTCACCATTTACTTCTTGCAATGCCTGTGCCATATTACCCGCAATATACCCACAGCCAATAATACCCCAATGTAATTTTTTCATGAAAATACTACCTCCTTATCTTAATAATATAATAGAATGGGTAG
>CAKVJS010000084.1 GCA_934754755.1 uncultured Erysipelotrichales bacterium | reverse complement strand
ATTGAAAATAATATAAATTTGTATACTTAATACTTTCCCTTTTTTATTATATCATCTGAGATTATTTTTCGACTCCCTTTACCCCCACTCCATACTTGACTCCAAGGCGTGTTGGATTGATGTGTGAGTGTAATCAAATTTTCAGCCGAATATTCACCGTATTGTTCAAGAACTTTACAAATAATTTCATTAATAGTACTACCATCCTGTGCAAACAATAGCCTAGACCTCCGAGCCACTCGACCTTTAAGCATAGGAATCATGGCATCGCTATGATTCCTATTATATCTATCTAATAAAGATTGTATAGCAGGTCCATACTGATATGCTAGGATTGGCTCATGGAACATTTTTTTATTATACACACGTAGATATTCCGCATACGATAAATATACTAATTTTTGTAACTTTATAGGCGTACATGATACAAGCGTTAAAATATAATTAGCGATATCCACAGCCGTTAATAATCGACTCTTATTTATCCTATCTATAAACTGATTGATATCATCAATAATCATAATATCTTCAAAAAATAAATCAGCTTTCATAACACTTTGCCAGGTTAAAGCATTGGTGATTAACCTATGTACTGCTATTTTAACATTATTTCCACTCTTATAAAGATAGCCTATATCTTTATCGATCAGTTTTTTATCTAAAGCAACACCTGCATAGTGTAATGCGATCCTTTTTCCTGCTATATAATCACTGCTTATAATCATTATATGTTCAATCATGTGCAATCTCCTCCTCCCATTTAGTATATCCCTGTTTGTATTTTCTATGTGATCGAATATTGTTAGTAATATCCGACGTATGCCATATTTGTAATTCCCACTGATATCGAAAGTTACTAAATTTAAAGTATATATGTATAGCTCTATATGTAGCTATATTTCTATATATGCACTTTAATTGAGATTCCCTATTACAAATCCCTTGTATGATACCATAAAGTACTTCTATATCACAGCTATCACAGTATAACCTCATGCCAAAAATATCATTTAAACATTTATTAATAGATACTTTCCCTTTCACATGACCACACATATATCTATCTTATCCTGAATAGAGCTTAAGCTTTTGATCCTATTTTGAGCTATAGCCTGGGGTAAATTAAGATATATATGCATAGTATTCTTATTAAGAAAATCCATATACTCTTCCAAATTAGATTGGAAATCTTTATCAACTTCCTTACCATTATATATGTCTTTTATTTGTGTGTTTTTCTGATTTATATTAGTCGTTATTGCCTCCTTATTCCATTTAATTGTAAAATCATTAAATATTTTACGTATTTCAGAAATTGTTTTATCAAGCTTTATTTCTATAGAATTAGCATTAGTACTACGCAAGATATCCATTTAACACTCCTTTTGATAGAAAAATTATATCATACCCCTTTAACAATTCCAATCTGTTCTTTACTTCGAATCAGAATCAAATTATTCTTACACTTGTAAGAGACAGATATTAACTCACACAATGAAAAAAGTAGCTATTTCTATCCAAAATAGGCTTGCGCATTAATAAGTGAGCGTACTATACTAGTAATAAGGAGGAATTTTCTATATGAATGAAACAATACAAACAATTCATCAGCGGGCTAGTTGTCGCGCATATCAAGAAACCCCTGTACCAAAAGATCTATTAAATGCGGTAATAGATAGTGGTTTACAGGCGCCTAGTGCTATGAATCTCCAAAAAGATACCATAACTGCTATTACCAACAAAGAACTTATCAAAGATTTATCAAAGGGAATTGCCCTTGCATTAGATAAACCAGAAACGTATTCTTGTTTTTATCACGCTCCCTGCATCATCATAGTTAGTGGTCCAAAAGATTATTATGCCCTTGTTACCGATGGTAGTGCTATGTTACAAAATATGTTTCTAGCAGCCACTTCTATAGAATTAGGTTCTTGTTGGATTAATCAACTTTGTGGGATAGAAGATCGACCAGAAATACGCGCTTTGTTGGATCGCTGTAAAATCCCAAGTAATCACCATGTATGTGGTTGTGTTAGTTTAGGGTATGCCACAAAGCAAGCCTCACCAACGGAAAAATCAACACAAAGAATTACAATTATTGAATAATAAAAAATCGACGTGAGCCGATTTTTTTATTTATTCTTATTTTGTTTCTTACGTTCTTGTTCTTTTAAATAACGTTTTCGTAAACGAATATTTTGTGGTGTTACTTCCACTAATTCATCCTCATTAATATAGTCCAAACAAGATTCTAAATTAAAATATCGAGGTTTTTTCAAGACAACAGTTGAATCTTTAGTAGAAGATCGTGTATTCGTTAATTGTTTTCCTTTTGTTACGTTAACAACTAAATCATTATCACGACTATGTTCACCAACAATCATCCCTTCGTAAACATCTACACCGGGACCAATAAACATAGCGCCACGGTCTTCTACACCACCAAGTGCATAGGCAGTCGTTTGTCCATTATCAATAGATACTAATACACCTAATTGTCGTTTACCAACGGTTTGTCCTTCCATGCGGCGATACTCTATAAAGGAATGAGAGATAATTCCATACCCTTTAGTCATCGTTAAGAAATTAGTCATAAAGCCGATCATCCCTCGAGAAGGAATGGTATAGGTTACACTTGTTTGCCCTTCATGGCTACTCATATTTTCTAAAATACCATGACGCAAACCAAGCGATTCAATAACACTACCAATACATTCATCGGGTGCTTCAATATTCACTTCTTCATACGGTTCTTGTAAAACACCATCGACCTCTTTAATAATAACTTTCGGTTTCGATACTTGTAACTCATACCCTTCCCGTCGCATTGTTTCAATGAGGATAGATAGGTGTAATTCACCTCTACCAGATACAATCCATTCTTCTGCATTCGGTACTCGTTCTATCTTTAAAGAGACATCTTTATTTGTTTCTTTATATAAACGCTCTTCAATCTTTCTTGCGGTAACAAATTTTCCCTCTTGACCCGCAAAAGGAGAAGTATTTGTTCCAAAAACCATTTGAATGGTTGGTTCATCTACATGTAGTATAGGTAGTGCTTCTTCTTGTCCGGATGAGCACACTGTTTCCCCGACACCAATATCGGCTAATCCTGCGATAGCGACAATGTCCCCGGCGCTTGCCTCTTCTACTTCGATTCTATGTAATCCTAAAAAGCCAAATAACTTTTGGATTCTAAATTGTGTATAGGTTCCATCTGTTCTGACACAAGTTACCGAATCATTAACACGCATTTTACCACGTTGAATCCGACCAATCCCAATTCTCCCTACATAATCATTATAATCTAATAAAGCCGGTTGAAATTGTAATGGGCCATCCTGGTTGACAGGAGGAGCCGGAATCTCTGCGATAATCATATCTAATAAACAATCCATATTGGGTTGTTGCGTACTAATATCACTATCTAAACTAGAGGTTCCTTGTAAAGCTGATGCATAAATCGTTGGAAACTCTAACTGTTCATCATCTGCTCCTAATTCCATAAATAATTCTAATACTTCATCCATCACTTCTTGTACTCGCACAACAGGTCGATCGACCTTATTGATTACTACAATTGGTTTTACTTTAGCAGCCAATGCCTTTTTTAATACAAAACGCGTTTGTGGCATTGTCCCTTCATAAGCATCCACAACAAGCAATACACCGTCCACCATGTTCATAATTCGTTCTACTTCTCCACCAAAGTCTGCATGTCCCGGTGTATCCATAATATTAATCCGATAATCTTTATAATGTATGGCTGTATTTTTAGCTAAAATAGTGATCCCTCGTTCTCTTTCCAAGGCATTACTATCCATCGCTCTTTCCTCTATTTGTTCATTATCTCGAAAGGTTCCAGATAACTTTAATAGTTGGTCTACCAATGTTGTTTTCCCATGATCGACATGGGCAATAATCGCAACATTACGTATATTCATCATACCACTCCTTCTATAACCTACTTATTATACCATATTTCCTTTAAATGTCATGTTAAAATACACAATATTAAATATTATGCGTTCTATAATCATACAAAATCTGCTTTCCTACTATAAACAAAAAAGGGGATTTTCACCCCCTAATAAATTCTACTTTCTTGGATAGACAATTTCAAACTGTGTTAATGTACCTTTTTGATTCATAGTCGCAAAGTTATATACAAAACCACTTGGATCATTATAGATTAAATATCCGTCGGTATTTTGTTGTGGAGCACCACCCATAATTTTCATTACATGGGCACTAGTTGATTTGTTATTCATAACCAAATTCCCATTATCCGTTGAAAAGGTGATCGATTGTATTGTTTTTAGTTCATCCTTCACTGGATTTTCTTGTAAATGATCATTATATAAAATAATACGGTCAATCTTACCATTGGCTACTTTGGTAGTACGATCCGAAGGGTTTTTATAATGTAAAACAAACTTCTGCCACTTGGAATCACTTATATATACTTTAAAATAAGCCATTAATGATGATGTTTGATTTGCTTTAAGAGTATCATCCATTTTAGTGATGGTATCTGGTTTATTTGGATTTGGAATCAATTCAACTTTCTTACCAATTTGCGATAAATACTTTTCGTATTCTCCAACAGTTTCTGGAATTGGCACTTTTACATCCTCGATAAGTAAGTGTCGAATTGTCCCTTGCGATTCTGTAAACGGACGTTCTACAGTCGGGTCTTCCTTTGCTTTCGTGTCTTCCTTTTTCTCATCTGTCTTACAAGCTACTAGCGCTATCGATAAAAAACAAACGCTACAGATCGATAGTATTTTTTTTATCATATATATTCTCCATTTCTAAATGATATAGTAGTATTATAGACCATTTAGTATAAAATCACTAATTAAATTTTTCTTAAATCTAACTTATAGGATAATTCCTTGATACCCATCATTTATAATAATATGAAAAACAGCGAAATAATCTTTATTTTTATACGCACAATAGTATAACAAATCTTTACATGTACCAATAATAGTAAAGATAGCTTCATCAGAATCTCATACTATCAATCCTGGCTTAGAAATACCATGCACTTAGTTCCTTTCCAAATAATAAAATGATAATGATACTAGTACATAAATGTGGAATAAACGGAATATAAGAAGATGTCTCAATCTTTTTATTTCCAAGTAAGTATATACTCCACAAACTTCCCATGCTACTGGAAAGAACCATGACCATCAATATTTGATAATAGCCTAAGGCATATCCCATAATACTGATGAGTTTAATATCTCCTCCACCAAAGGACTCTTTATAACAAATATTTACTAATATCATGGGTACACTAATAATTACCATCCCTAAAATTCGGTCAAACCATTCCATATTATTGGAATATCCAAAAACAATAAGTAGAAAAAGTAGGAATAATACACTATCCGGTACATACATTGTAAGGCAATCAATACTATCCAATAGTAATAAAATAAAACAAATACAAAGTAGCGTATACTGATAGGAAAAGACAATTACTATATAACTACACACAATTGTCATGCTAAAGATTCGCAACTGTAGAAATATGGATAGCTTCTTTTTCTTCCCCTGATTAAAGCAAGCACTATACTGCTTTGCGATGATTTGTATGATAATCCCACTAAAAAATCCAATTGGTAACCACATTTTTATCCCCCTAATCTATATACCTCTATAT
>CAKVJS010000083.1 GCA_934754755.1 uncultured Erysipelotrichales bacterium | reverse complement strand
ATGATTTGCATCGAGTGGTAACAAAAAAAATAGAGGAACCATTACATGTTGATCAGGTCAGTCAAAGTATAATAGGAATGCAAGATATGTTACAAATTTTGGGATATGCACCAGGTCGTCAGGATGGTTATTTTTCAATACAAACAGAAACGGCCTTAAAACAATTTCAAAAAGATCATGGACTCGAAAGTAATGGACAATACGATTCGAATAATCAACAAGTTTTAATTGCCCAAACACTTTTATTTACCAACAAACCTGAAAATGATGTGCAATATAAGCGCATGTTGGAAGTAATTTAGTAAGGGGTGATAACATTGGATACATTTAAACTCGTATCGGAGTATCAACCAAAAGGAGATCAACCAAAAGCGATTGAACAACTTATAGAAGGGGTTAAGGCAGGTAAAAAGGAACAAGTATTGTTAGGTGGAACCGGAACAGGAAAGACATTTACGATATCAAATGTGATTGCTGCTATAAATAAGCCAACGCTTGTACTAGCGCATAATAAAACACTAGCTGGACAACTATACTCGGAATTTAAAGAGTTTTTTCCTAATAATAGAGTTGAATACTTCGTTTCGAACTTTGATTTCTATCAACCCGAGGCCTATATACCGGGACGTGATTTATATATTGATAAAACGGCCAAGTCCAACTATGAAATTGAAATGTTACGTTCGGCAGCCATGAACTCTTTAATTGAACGTAGAGATACAATTGTTGTTGGATCTGTAGCTTCCATATATGGATTAGGAAATCCAGAACAATATAAAGAAATGATCTTTTCTTTACGTACTGATCAAGAAATCGATCGTCGTGAACTATTAACCTATTTAGTTGATCGCCAATACCAACGCAATGATATCGATCAAGTAAAGGGTACTTTTCGCGTGCGAGGCGATGTCATTGAAATTGTCCCAGGACATACGGATAAATGGATTATTCGAATTGAATTGTTTGGTGATACAGTGGAAAGAATCAGCGAAGTTGATCCTCTAACCGGGAAGCGACTTGGTAACTATCGGACATATACAATTTATCCACCCTATGGATATGTTACAAAGAAGGAACAAATGTTACGGGCCTGTAAAACAATCCAAGATGAATTAGAAGATCGGTTGGCCCAGTTTAAAGAAGAACATAAACCACTAGAGCACGAGCGATTGGAACAGAGAACCCGACATGATGTGGAAATGTTACGAGAGGTAGGGATGTGCCCCGGTATTGAAAATTATTCACGCCATATTGATGGACGAAAAGCCGGACAACGTCCGTATACACTATTGGACTATTTTCCTGATGACTTTTTATTGGTTGTTGATGAGAGCCATGTCATGTTACCACAAATTAGAGGAATGTTTAATGGCGATCGAGCTAGAAAGGAAACACTCGTGGAATATGGTTTCCGCTTGCCTAGTGCCTTAGATAATCGCCCATTACAGTTTCCTGAATTTATTTCTAAAATTAATCAGGCCATTTATATTTCTGCAACGCCTGGAGACTATGAAATGGAAAAGGTAGACCATAAAGTAATTGAACAAATTATTCGGCCGACTGGATTGTTGGATCCGATCATTGAGGTGCTACCAATCAAAGGCCAGATCGATGATATTATTAGTCAGATCGAGGAACGTACTAAAAAACAGGAAAGGGTGTTAATCACAACCCTAACAAAACGAATGGCGGAGGACTTAAGTGCTTATTTACAAGAACTTGGCGTTAAGGTTGCCTATTTACATTCCGATACAAAAACATTAGAACGGACCGAAATACTCCGTGATTTACGTTTAGGAAAACATGATGTATTAATCGGTATTAATTTACTGCGGGAAGGATTGGATTTACCAGAAGTAAGTTTGGTCTGTATTCTAGATGCGGATAAGGAAGGTTTCCTACGAAGTAATCGATCGCTAATTCAAACGATTGGTCGAGCAGCCCGCAATGTGAATGGTAAGGTTATTATGTATGCTGATTCGATAACGGAGTCAATGCGTTATGCCATCGAGGAAACAGCTCGTCGTCGTAAGATACAAGAAGAACATAACAAAAAATACAATATTACGCCGCAAACCGTGCGTAAAGAAATTCGAGATTCGATACATAGCCAAGAAAGTATCGAGAGTGCAAGTAGTCTACTTAAGAAAAAGAAGACACTAACAAAACAAGATAAAGAAAAATTAATAACGGAATTAGAACAGAAAATGAAACAAGCAGCCCGTGAGTTAGACTTTGAAAGAGCCATGGAGTTACGCGATATGATCGCGGAAATAAAAGGTGAAAAATAAAATACATATACCTTCCACTTTGACTGTGATATTAGATGCTATTACAAAGCAGGGAGGCAAGCCCTATATAGTAGGCGGCTTGGTTCGTGATGCTCTAACTGGATTTGTTTCATCTAAACCAGATATTGATGTAGAAGTATATGGACTAGACATAGAGCAGTTAATAACAGTTTTAACGACCTTTGGCTCTCTTGAATATCTTAACCAATCGTTTGGTGTCTTTTCTTTAAAAGAATTACCGGGTGTTGATTTTACCTTACCGCGCAAGGAAATAAAAGCGGGTAAGAATCATCGAGATTTTATGATTGCTATCGATCCCTACTTATCGGTTAAAGAAGCAACAAAGCGAAGAGACTTTACAATAAATGCACTTTTGTATGAGTATCAGACAGGATTTATTTTGGATTTTTATGATGGTCTAGACGCTATGCATAACCAAAGGATACATATGGTGAATTCAGAATCCTTTGAAGAAGACCCACTGCGGGTTTTGCGGGCAGCCCGCTTTGCTTCACAATTATCCTATCAAGTATCAGATGCCACTAAACATATTTGTAAGCAGATGGTAAAGGAGGGGGGATTGGAGCAATTAAGCTCATCTCATATATATCGGGAATATAGTAAACTGTTAGTAACCAAAAACCCAGTTCAGGGACTTTCCTTTTTATATGATATTGGTGCACTAGAGCCCACCTATGCATGGGATGCATGTCAAGACATGATAGAAGCAGCTTCGCGTAGACAAACAGACGATCACTTAGCCTTTATGTTTAGTTGTCTAGGGTTTTGTTGTATCCAAAGCACACCAGAAAGTATATACGCTCTTTTTGGCATAGGTAATAAACGAATAAAACGGTATATAACTACCATGTGGCAAGCTTTTGGTACGGTTAAAAGGCTAACGCTTGTTGATACTAGTGCTGTTTCTTATATGAATTTATTGCGACAAATAGAAGATATATTGCCTGCTTTAGACCTGTATAATTTTATTCAATGTTGTAGATACTTGATGAATAATGATAAAAGTATTAGAATGATGGAAACTTATATGCAAACAAAATTTGATAGTTGTGGTACAAAAGTGGAAGTACCGTATATTACTGGGGCCTTATTAAGGGACTATGGGTTTCCACCATCACCTATGTATACGAAAATATTAGACACTGCATATAAGCTACAAATGCAAGGTCAAAGTAAAGATCAAATCATGCAGGAAATCAGGAGGAAGTACAAAAACCATGGAGAAAGATGCACTCATCATAAAGGGAGCTAGAGAAAATAACCTACAGGATATTAATCTAGAAATACCGAAAAATAAATTAGTTATTATAACAGGGTTGTCTGGATCCGGGAAAAGTTCTTTAGCGTTTGATACGATCTATGCAGAGGGGCAACGTCGTTATGTTGAATCGTTAAGTGCCTATGCCCGGATGTTTCTAGGAAATATGGAAAAGCCTGATGTAGATAGTATAGAAGGCTTGTCGCCAGCGATTGCAATTGATCAAAAGACGACTTCCAATAATCCTCGTTCTACGGTTGGAACGGTAACGGAAGTATTTGATTATTTACGGTTGTTATATGCCCGTATTGGTAAAGCATATTGTCCGGAACATGGAACCTTGATCGAGTCCCAATCGATAGAACAAATCGCTGATAGTATTGATAAATATGAAGATGGTGCTAAATTACAAGTACTCGCGAATATTGCGAAAAATCAGAAAGGAACTTTTAAAGATACTTTAGAAAATTTACTAAAGGAAGGATTTTTACGAGTTCAAATTGATGGTCAAATGCACCTGTTAGATGAGGAAATACAATTAGATAAAAATAAGAAGCATACGATCGCTGTTGTTGTCGACCGTATCATAAAAAAAGATGGGTATCGCAGTCGCTTGATCGATTCGTTGGAAGTAGCTTTACAATTAACGGGCGGAGAAGTGGTTGTAGAAAACATTAGTACGGGTAAGCAGGAATTATTTTCAGAAAATTTAGCGTGTCCAATTTGTGGTTTTAGTGTCCCAAAATTAGAACCAAGGTTATTTTCTTTTAATAATCCATTAGGTGCTTGTGATGATTGTCGCGGCATTGGGATCAAAAATGAAGTCGATATTGATTTACTCATTCCAGATCCCTCGAAAAGTATTAACCAGGGTGGAATTCGTTATTTTAGAACATCGGTGGGAACAGATCGAATTGAGTGGCAAAAATTCCTTGTTTTATGTCAACACTACCATATTGATCTTGATAAACCACTAAAGGATTTCACCAAACGAGAGTTACGGATTATTTTAGAAGGATCAAAAACTGATATTTCCTATGAGATTATGTCTAGTTCGGGAAATATTAATAAAACTAAAAAACCGATTGAAGGGGTGAAGGCATTAATTGCTAGAAGATACCAAGAAACGACTTCGTCTTGGTCAAAGGAATGGTATGCTTCTTTTATGGCCGAACATACTTGTCCAACGTGTCAAGGAAAACGGTTAAATGAAACGGTCTTAAGTGTGCAGGTGGAAGACAAAAATATAAGTGAGTTCACCGATATGTCGATTGATCAAGCGTTACACGCCATGGATGAGTGGCAACTGTCCGATTATGATCAACAAGTAGCATCTTTAGTTATCAAGGAAATTCATGATCGTCTCTCCTTTTTACATAATGTTGGTCTAGGATACTTAACACTTTCTCGAAGAGCCAGTGGGTTATCTGGCGGTGAAGCACAGAGGATTCGACTCGCAACCCAAATTGGTTCTCGTTTAACGGGAGTCTTATATGTATTGGATGAGCCATCGATTGGATTACACCAACGGGATAATAATAAGCTAATTCAAACGTTATTAGACATTCGTGATCTAGGTAATAGTGTACTTGTTGTAGAACACGATGAGGATACGATGCGGGCGAGTGATTATATTATTGATATTGGCCCTGGTGCCGGGGTTCATGGTGGTAAGGTAATTGCTGCTGGTTCCTTAGATACGATTAAGAATTGTCCAACATCGATAACTGGGCAATATTTATCAGGCGAAAAAAAGATTCAGGTACCGACAGTTCGAAAAAAAGGAAATGGAAAGTTTCTAAAAGTTATGGGTGCCAAAGAAAATAATTTAAAGAATATCAATGTTTCTATCCCATTGGGGACGATGACAGTAGTAACCGGTGTGAGTGGTAGTGGAAAATCAACACTCGTCAATGAAATTATTGCCCATGCTTTGCAGGTACATATTTATCAATCAAAAATTAAACCTGGACAATATCGTAAGATGACTGGGCTGGATCATATTGATAAGGTTATCTCTATATCCCAAGATCCCATTGGGCGTACACCACGGTCGAATCCTGCAACGTATACCGGTGTATTTGATGATATTCGTGATATCTTTGCGCAAA
>CAKVJS010000082.1 GCA_934754755.1 uncultured Erysipelotrichales bacterium | reverse complement strand
AAAAAACAGTTACCGTATCATATGGGATATCTTCAATCTTCTGTTTTACAGATTTTAATAAGGCTGGTTTTTCTACCCCAAAATATTTTAAAATAAATTCTGTTTCGCGACTAATTTCCCCTAAACGTACGGGAATAGCGTAATAGCGATCAATGGCATTCATTAAATATGCATATCCTATCGCAGAACAAATAGAATCACTATCTGGATTTCTATGGCCACTAACATATACTAAGTCTTTCATAACTACTCTCCTATTTCTATCTACCTTTCACCCGTAAGGCGTTAGGACGTTACATTCTCTTTTGGTAATTATACACGATTATAAGCCAAAATTACAATCTTTTTGATTCCTTATACTAAAAAATAAGGATTATGTATTGCATTACCCCTATTCTGTATTCTATTGTAATGATTTTATATGTAAAAGATAAATAGATACTTAGTTTTTTTTCTGCATATATTTATCCATTTGTTTGGCTGCTTGTTTACCAGCACCCATAGCTTCAATAACTGTAGCTGCTCCAGATACGACATCACCACCTGCGTAGACACCCTCTTTCGAAGTTGCCATGGTCGCTTTATCAATGATAATACCACCCCAATCATGCGTTTGTAAATCCGGCGTAGTCCGGTGTAATAAAGGGTTTGGACTTTGTCCGATCGCAATAATAACCGTATCTGTATCCATGCAAAAATGGCTACCTTCCTTTACTTGTGGCCTTCTTCTACCAGAGCTATCTTTTTTTCCTAGTTCCATTTCCACACAGCGCATGGATGTAACCCAGCCATCCTTACCTATAAAAGATTCCGGATTTGTTAACATAGAAAAAGTAATTCCCTCCTCTTTTGCATGCTTAATTTCCTCTATGCGTGCTGGGAGTTCTTCCTCTGAACGGCGATACACAATCTGTACCGAGGGAGCACCTAATCGTTTCGCTGTTCTGGCACAGTCCATTGCTACATTACCGCCACCAATAACACATACTTTTTTTCCGATAGAGACCGGTGTTGCCTCTTTTGGAAAGTTATGGGCATGCATTAAGTTAACCCGCGTAAGAAACTCATTTGCAGCATATATACCATTTAGGTTTTCACCGGGGATCCCTTGGAATCTAGGTAAACCAGCACCACTACCGATAAAAACCGCAGCATATCCTTGCGTTAATAAATCATCAATAGTAAACGATCTTCCGACTATCACATTCGTCACAAAATGTACCCCTAACTGTCGTACTTGAGTAATCTCTTTTTCCACCAATGCTTTTGGTAAACGAAATGCAGGAATACCGTATTGTAATACTCCGCCAATTTCATGCAAGGCTTCAAATACAGTTACCGAATAGCCCTTTTTTGCGAGCTCACCAGCACAGGTGATCCCTGCTGGACCAGATCCTATAATGGCCACTTTTTGTTTTTTGGTTGGCTTGGGAGTTGGTTTATTTTTCTGTTTTTGTAAGAAGTAATCCGCAACAAATCGTTCCAATCGACCAATGGCTACTGCTTCTCCTTTGTGAGCACGTACACATTCCTTTTCACACTGACGCTCTTGCGGACAAACACGACCACAAATGGCAGGCAAGGCATTTTCCGTTTGAATTGTTTGATATGCTGCGTTTACATTTCCCTTTACAATTTCATGAATAAAGGAAGGAATCGGGACATTTACTGGACATCCATTAACACATGGCTTGTGCTTACACTGTAAACATCGTTTCGCTTCTTCCTGTGCTTCTTCTTGCGTATAACCGATGGCTACTTCTGCAAAGTTTGTTTGCCTAACGTTTGGATCTAACTCCCTCATTTTTGTTTTCAATGATGTTTTTGTCATATATGATCTCCCCTGTTCGATTGCATACCTTTTCCTCCTGCATAAACATTTGTTGACGATTACGCAATTCGTCAAAATCAACTAAAAATCCATCAAAGTCCGGTCCATCAATACAGGCAAATTTTGTCTTATCACCAATACTTACTCTACAACAGCCACACATACCTGTTCCATCAATCATAATTGGATTTAAGGAGACGGATGTTTTTATATTCTTTGGTTTCGTGATTGACACGACTGCCTTCATCATAGGTACAGGACCTATCGCTATGACTTGATCTATTGCATATTCTTGAAGTTGCTCTTCTAAAACGGTTGTTACAAAACCCTTTGTACCAAGCGATCCATCATCCGTAACAATATGCACTTTATTACATAACTTACGAAATCGCTCCTGCCATAGAATATAAGAAGCACTTTTCGCACCTAAAATCACATCCACTTTTATACCTCGCTCTACTAGGGCTCGCACTTGTGGATATAAAGGGGCACTACCGACCCCTCCACCTACACCAATCACATGCTTACTAGTATCAAAATGCACTGGATTACCGAGCGGTCCGGCTACATCTCGAATGGTGTCACCAACCTCCAATAAAGATAATTGTTTTGTGGAATATCCTACCTTTTGATACAATATCACAATCGTTTTATTATGCCGATCATAATCTGCAATCGTTAGTGGTACCCTTTCGCCATACGCATTGACTCGCAAAATAACAAATTGGCCAGCCTGACACTTTTGAGCGATATAGGGCGCAAAAATTTCCATTAACTCCACTGCTTCATTCATTTTCACTTTACGAACAATTGTAAACATACGTTTCCTCCATTGACTTTTAGCCCCTCTTTTTTCCACAGTATACCATATCAAAAATCAAAAAACTATGCATGTAATCAAGTATTATCTACTACATAGTCGATGATTATTAATAATACATTTCATACTTTATCACTTTAATCATACAATGCTATGAGGTGATACGATGAAATACTGCGATGATGCTCCCTATCCTTCGATTGAAGGAGTTACCCCCAATATTGTATATGGTAAAATGATCTTAGATAATGTTGGGGGCATGGTTTCCGAAATGACAGCTGTCAGTTTATACTTATATAATCATTATGTTTCCAGTCATATGACTGCACAAATTACAAATGCTTTTCTCCAAATTAGTATATGTGAAATGCGCCATCTTAATATTTTTTCTCAATTAGCGTTTAATTTAGGTATGGACCCCCGTCTTTGGACGACAACGGATGAATATAACGAATACTGGTCACCAGCCTATAATAACTATTTCAACCAATTAGATGCACTGCTCGAAAATTCTATTATTGGAGAACAAAAGGCCATTGAAAAATACACATATCAAGCGAGTGTGATCAATGACCCAAAGATTGTTGCTGCTTTAAATCGGATTGTTTTAGATGAACGAATTCACATTCAAGTGTTTGAATCACTATACCAACAGTATTGTTAGTCGACTACTAAATTCCCTTGTTTTAATAAATTTAATAATAGCTCATTTTGACGGTTGGTTCCCTGATAGTTATCAATTCCATTAAGATGAGCTATTCTGCTACGACTTACAAAACTAGGATCAATACGAATTTGTGACAAGGCATTCGAAAAAGAAACGCCAGTATAATTAGGGTTACTTACATACCGTACGGTTCCTTCAATTACCGAATCATTTACCCATCCTTGATCACCACCTACTAAATAAGGATTTCGAGCCCCTTCTTGTATTCTTGTGATGGTTCCCACATTCCGTTTAGGGCGAACCGGCGTGGAACTATCACTCGTTAAGAATACTCTTTGATACGTTACGGTATCACCGATATCATATCGATGCGTAGAAGTTGCCAAAGGGTCACTTTCATTATTACTTGGATATCCATTCTTCCCTAAACCAGGAATAATCGACGCAAAATCACGATATGAATAATTTAAATCCACACTCGTTCGAATACCATCAATTCTACCTCGCTGGCTATATTGCCAGATATCATATTTATCCGGATTATTCAAAGTTTGAGCGTACCGAGCAACCCATTTCGCATATTTATTAAACACTGGATCGGTTAACTTGTCCGTCCACCAATACAGATTCGCATACACTCCAACAAAATAATCGTTTTCTTCTAAGATATCACCAAACCGCTGGGCTATTTGGGCTATAGTACGATTGCTGAGCCGCCCGGTTGTATTTTCATCTTCTAAATCATAGAACACAGGATATGCCATTTTATACCCACGAATGAGTCGCAATACATGGTTTGCTTCCCCTTGTGCATCAGCCACTCTACGGGCATAGGAATACAAGTACACGCCAAAAGGGATGTTTAATCGTGTACAGGCATCAGCGTTACGGCGAAACTGGCTATCGTCTTGATTCATTTGATCCTGACCATATCCACATCGAATAATCACAAAATCAACTTGATTTTTTAATGTTTGCCAATCTATTGTACCTTGATGTTGCGATACATCTATACCAAACTTAGTCATTTTTACACCTCCTACCCTACTATATGTACAGAAAATAATTATGTTAAATAGTAATTATTTGCTAAATGGCGTCATTAATGCTATGATAAATATACATGCTACACTTTTATCAGAGATACTATCTAGCACTGTAAATAAAACCAATACTTTATAAAAAGAGGTGAAAATATGAAAGGAAAATCAAGTATTATCTTGTCAGGATTCTTACTCGCGGGTTTGCTTGCCACCAGCCAGGATGCAAGCGCCATAAATTTTGCAGGCCAGGAAGACCGTTATATAGCTTTATGTAAATCATCCACCCTTTCTGGTAATGATCAAACTACCTGCCGTGAATTTAATGGCTATTTAAAGGAAAAAACAAAAGGACTACACGCAACCGTTAGCAATACCCAGTCAACTATAAAAAACACGAAAAATTCAATTGACTCTATTAGTCAACAACTAGCTACCCTAAAACAGAATATTAGCGCTAAGGAAGCAGAAATAGACTATTTAGAAACTTCTATCAGAAACTTAAAAGATAATATTGATAAAAAAGAAGAACAAATCAAAAATCGATTGTATAGTATGCAATCCTACATAAACAAGAATTCTTATGTTGATTTTATTTTCGGTGCCTCAAATTTCTCTGAAATGATTGCAAGGATTAAAAACATCAATGAATTAACATCCAATGATAAGAACCTAATTACATCCTTTTTAGAAGACAAAAAAGATTTAGAGCAACAAAAATCAACCGTTGCCCTTGCAAAAGAAGCGATGAAAAAACAACAAGATGAACAATCTGCCTTACAAGGACAATACTTAACTTTGTATGAAAAACAAAATAAAGACTTAATTAGCCAACAAGTAGAAACAATGCAAAACAGTGATGCTAGTGCTAAAATCGACAGCAATCTAGCGGCCCTAGCAGCTGCCTCAAAAGCATCACAAGTTAAGGGGATTACATCTGCTATTCCATCCAATAATGGAGCGGCAAAGAAACCAAGTAGCTCTAGTCCTAGCGCACCTAACACCCCTAATGCAACGCCAACTCCAGGAGATAGTCAATTAGGAATTCAAATTGCGAATATTGCACTGTCTAAACAAGGTTCTCCATATGTATGGGGCACAAGTGGGCCAAACACTTTTGACTGTTCCGGTTTAGTCGCCTGGTCACATAATCAGGCCGGGGTTCGTATTGGGCGCACAACCGCAGCAGGATACGCAGGAGCAGGACGAGCAATAAGTTATCAACAATTATCACCTGGCGATGTTATAACCTTTCGTACAAATAAAAAAATTCCAGAAAAAATTAGTCATATTGGTATTTATATTGGTGGCGGAAAAATGGTTCATGCACCTACTGAGGGTATACCTG
>CAKVJS010000081.1 GCA_934754755.1 uncultured Erysipelotrichales bacterium | reverse complement strand
ACAATCTTTTTTATTTCCCACGCTTTGCCACAAGTTGAAGGATATTGCAATAAAGCGATGTGGATTGAAGGGGGTACCCTCAAAGAGTATGGCGATGTAAAAGAGGTATGTGAACATTACGCTACATATATCGATTATTATAATAGCTTATCAAAAAAAGAACGAAAGAAGATGCAAAATGAAAAATTTGCGCAACGGATTATACCAAATCCAAATCGTAGTTGGCTAGAACGACTTTTTCATAAATAAAAAAATAGGAGCAAGTGATAATGAAAACAGTAATTACCTATGGTACCTTTGATTTGTTTCATATGGGGCATTTGAATATTATTAAACGAGCAGCTAAGCTGGGTGATTATTTAATTGTAGCTGTTAGCAGCGATGCTTTTAATGCATCAAAGGGCAAGAAAGCATATTATAGCGAACAAGATCGAGTAGCCATCTTAGAGTCAATTCGATATGTGGATAAAGTTATTTTAGAAACAAGTTGGGATCAAAAACGAGAAGATATAGAAAAATATAATGTCGATACCTTTGTTATGGGTAATGATTGGCAAGGAAAGTTTGATGACTTAAGGTCTTATTGTGAAGTTGTATATTTACCACGTACGCAAGGAATATCAACATCAAAAATAAAACAAGACTTATATCAAAAATAGAGGCTATAGAATGAAAAAAGTAAGTATTATTATCCCTTATTTTACATATTCACAATATTTAGAAGATTGTTTAAGCAGTATTATGGAACAAGGTCTAACAAACTTTGAAACGATTTTGGTATGCAATCAAAAAGATGCCGAGGCGTCATCTATTATTGCTAGCTGTCAAAAAGAAGCTAATATTCGTTGTTTTTATAGTGAACCAAAAGCAACGGTAGGATATAACCGAAATATTGGATTATCTAAGGCAACGGGAGAATATATTTATTTTTTAGATAGTGATGATTATTTGTTACCAAATGCTTTATCTTTATTAGTGAGTCATCTAGAAGCTAATGATTTAGATGCAGTAGCTGGTATTCGTCATTTTACATGGTATAAAAAGGCCGTATATGAAACCATGTCCTGGCAAAAAAATAGAGAGGAAGATCTTTCTATTAACAATCATGATCGACTAGGACGGGTACTGGATGATGCAGAAAATTATAAAGGAGATCCCAATCAAAAGCAGGCGATTGATGTATTATTGGATATGCGCCATGGTTTAAAAAATATATCGGTTCTCCATATTTTAATGAAGCGTTCCTTACTTACAAAAAGTGAATTACAATTTTGTGAGCATTTTTCATATTACAGTGATATTCCTTTTGTTGTATCACTCGTTAAGGAAATTTCTTCATTTGTGCTAGTGAAAGATGCTATGTATATTAAACGCAACCATAATGATCCGATCACGATGCCCTCTTTGGAACAGGTAGTTGATCCGGATAATCGGTTTAATCAATTCATTACTGCTTATTATTATGCGTGCTTATGTGCTACTCCTCCGATTCAAAAAATACTGGATCAAAAGATGATTTATTATTATTGTGGCAATTTCGCTAAAAAAATCCGCCGTAGTGATAATGATATTTGGCGACAAGAACGTTTTTTAATGATGGCTTTAGTGTTACAAAATATACCTACTAAAACAATTCATCAATTTCATGGCTACCGTAGGCGTCTTATAAAAGCCACCATCCAAAAAAATTTGCCCTTGGCTAAAATTATTATCAATCGTTTTTTAGCACGAAAAAAACTAAAACAGATGATAAAAAATAAAAATGAAATTTATAAATATTTATATCGGCACTTTTTTATCAATAAACCAATTAAAGATAATTGGATTGTCTTTGAAACCTTTCGAGGACAAAATTATGCGGATTCACCAAAATATATATATGAATATATTGAAAAAGCGTATCCCGGTCAGTATAAATGCATTTGGGTTTTAAATAATCGCCATATATCAATTCCTTATTCCGGTGTTCGGGTGAAACGTTTTAGCGTACAATATGCTTATTATCTAGCAAGATCCAAGTATTTAGTCTTTAATGTACGGCAACCACTATGGTTTAAAAAACGAGAAGGACAAGTATTTCTACAAACGTGGCATGGGACTCCCTTAAAAAAATTAGTATTTGATCAAGAGGAAGTAACTGCAGCTTCGCCACTGTATAAAAAACAGTTTTACCGACAAAAACAGGAGTGGGATTATTTAATTGCAGCGAATCCTTTTTCGACTAACATCTTTAGAAGTTGTTTTTTATACGATGGAAAGATATTGGAATCAGGCTATCCAAGAAATGATTTATTACATAATAAAGATAGGAATTCAATGGCCCATAGGATTCGTGCTTCACTTTCTATTCCAAAAGATAAGAAAACGATATTATATGCGCCCACTTGGCGTGATGATGAGTATTATGGAAAAGGGCAATATAAATTTCAATTGCAGCTAGATTTGCGTTATATGCAAGAAAAATTAGGCAATGATTATGTTGTTCTAATTCGGACACACTATTATATCGCGGATAAATTAGATCTAGATGGCTATCAGGGTTTTGTTTATAACCTTAGCAATTACGATGATATTACTGAGGTATATTTGATAAGTGATATATGCATTACAGATTATTCTAGTGTGCTATTCGACTATATTAATTTACAACGTCCTATTTTATTTTATCCTTACGATTTAGCTAAATATCGAGATGTATTGCGTGGTTTTTATATCGATATGGAAAATGATTTACCGGGACCTTTATTATTTACGACTGCAGAGATTGTAGAAGCTTTGGAGAATATAGATCAATTGCAAGAAACATATCATGAAAAATATCAAAAATTTTATCAAACGTATTGCGGTTTAGAGGATGGACACGCATCTATGCGGGTCGTATCACAACTGTTAGAAAAATAATAGAGGGGGGATATTGTGCTTCGTACGATTAAGAAAATAGCTGGTAAAATATTGCGTATTTCGTATCGCCTTGGATATCGACTAATCCCCTGTAACAAGCGGATGATTTTATTTATATCTTTTCATGGACGGGGCTATTCGGATAACCCTAAGGCGATTCATGAATATATTACTAGTCATCCAGAATATAAGGAGTATCAATGTATATGGGCGATTAAACATCATCGTCAAAAAAATTTAGTGATTGAAAATACAAAGGTTATTGAGTATTTTAGCCTTTCTTATTTTTATTATTTAGCGCGTAGTAAATATTGGATTGTAAATTGTAAGCTTCCCAATTATGTTCTAAAAAAAGAAAATCAGGTGTACTTACAAACCTGGCATGGAACACCACTTAAGAAATTGGCCCATGATATAAGTGTATCGGCTCCCATTACCTTCTACCGTAGTAAAATGACATTGGAACAAATGCGAAGTACCTATGATGAAGATGTACAAAAGTATACCTATATGCTTTCTCCTAGTGCTTTTACGACGAAAGTATTTCGCAGTGCTTTTCAAATTGAACAAAAAAAATTATTAGAAACGGGATACCCACGTAATGATATATTATCAACTTACAGCACTTTAGATATCCATAAAATATATACTGCTTATAACCTTCCAAGAGATAAAAAAATTATTTTATATGCGCCAACATGGCGAGATAACTCCTATACCATGCAAGGATACACATTTAAACTAGAAGTAAATTTTAAGATGTGGCGTGAAATACTAGGTGATGAGTATATTATTTTATTTAAACCACACTATTTGATTGTTAATACCTTTATTGTAGAGGATGATTTTGTATATTATATTGATCCCGAAAAGGATATTCGTGATCTATATTTGATCAGTGATATCTTAATTACTGACTATTCTAGTGTATTCTTTGACTTTGCCTTATTACGACGCCCGATCTATTTTTATATGTATGATTTGGTGGAATATCAAACCGTATTACGCGGATTCTACTTAGATATTAATAAGGATTTACCAGGGCCTATTTATACAGAGGAAAAGAAATTGTTAGAACAAATTAAACAGGGTACTTTCGATAGTAAAGTGATTGATGCCTTTAATCAACGTTTTAATACACACGAAGATGGTAATGCAAGTAAGCGTGTTGTAAATGCAGTGTTGGGTAGGTGATTATATGGGTGTAAAAAAGGTCATTATTTATATTATTTTATCCATTGTTAATTGTTTTGTTCGACTGTTTACGATCGATAATCGAAGGATTGTGTTTGTGTCTTTGGAGACAGACACATTAGAAAATGATCAACTGCTACTATATAACGAACTTAAGAAACAAGGTATATACAAGTTACAAACGGTGTTAATCAAGTATGATCAAAAATCCTTAAAAAACAATTTTTTATATTTGTTGAATACAATCAAACAAATTTGGTATATTAATCGTTCCAAGATGGTTATTATTAACGACAACAACTATGTGATTAGTACGTTCAAACGAAACGGGGTTATTGTGATGCAAGTATGGCATGCAGCTGGTGCCATCAAGAAGTTTGGAAATGCCATCAAACGGGAATATCCCATTCGCAATTATGATTATGTTATCGCCAATAGTAAGTATTGGTTGCAACCGTATCAGGAGGCTTTCTCAGTTCCAAAAGATCATATTAAGGTAGTCGGTATGCCTCGATTGGATCATCTATTGGACGCACAATATCATAGCGAAACAAGAAAGCAATTGTTTTTAAAATACCCAATCTTACAAAGAAAAAAAGTAATTTTATACGCCCCAACCTTTCGAGGCAATATATATCAGGGATTTTATAGTGTTCCGCTTGATGCGCAAGGCTTAATGAAAAGTCTAGGTAGTGGTTATATTTTTATTTATAAGTTACATCCCTTATTAAAAGATAATCCCTTTAAAGATTGTCGTTATGCCTATAATATGAATGAAGAATCAATCCATGATTTATTCACCATTACAGATATTCTAATATCTGACTATTCATCGATTATTTTTGATTTTTCCTTATTACATAAACCCATCCTTTTATATACACCAGATAAACAATCGTATCTACAAGATGTCGGAACCTTTGTTGATTTAGAACAAATGCCCTTTGTCTCTTGTAATAGCGAAAAGGAACTATATACAGCCATTATTGAATCAAAACTGTATATAGAGTATAAAACATTTACCGATACGTATTTTCACTTCCAGGATGGCAAAAACACGGATCGTGTTGTCGCTTTGATCACGGAACTGATGGAGACGGATTAGCTGATATGGAATAACCATATCTTTTTTTTGGCTTATTTGACGGTCGGTATAAACGAGTGAATAAATTTATTTTCCTTAACATATAGTGCATTAAAGGAGTTGGGGAAATGATGACAAGAGGGGAGATATACTATGCGGATTTATCGCCGGTTATAGGTAGTGAGCAGGGAGGATACCGCCCCGTTCTAATTGTACAAAATAATAAAGGAAATAAATTTTCGACGACGATAATCGTTGCCCCTATTTCATCAAAGATGACGAAAAACCCATTGCCAACCCATGTGGTTATTGAAAATGAATGTTTAGAAAAAAAATCAATGGTTTTATTGGAACAAATAAGGACAATTGATAAGCAACGAATCCGCGATAAAGTAGGGGAAGTGGATACTACTATTATGGCATTGGTTGATCAGGCGATTAAAACGAGCTTAGATATTAAATAAATTTGTATTAAAAATGAAATCTGCTATACTATAAAAGAAAACTTTTCAATTAAAAAATTAACATTAAGTGAAGAAGATGTGGATATAAACAAAGAAATATACTTGAAAAAAATAAGAAAAAGGCAAGTAGCAATAATAGGTGGAGG
>CAKVJS010000080.1 GCA_934754755.1 uncultured Erysipelotrichales bacterium | reverse complement strand
AGAAGGAGAGAATCTATGTATAAATTAAGTAAGTTATTTATTATATCGTTATTGTTTTTTAGTTTAGTGGGGTGTAAAAAATCCGAAGGAGAGAAAATGGGTGAGAGAATCCAAGAGCATGCTGATGATATGTATAAAGATAAAGATTTCGTAGAGTATGCCTGTAAGGATTGGATTATTCGAGTTACTATTTCTAGTAAGAAAGCTAAAAATATTTCAATCGAACACCATAATAATGATGTTGTTGACTATAGAATCAATTACCCAGTTGGTAAAGATACAATAGGCAAAGGTAAATTAGAACAAGGGAATGTGGATGAAGAAAAAGTTTTAGATAATGTATTGAAATATTTAGGTACCTCAAAAGATATCTTTGTTGAATATAGTGAATGGTACTATCTAAATGAAGCTATAGGATGGGGTAAAATTGAGTCTGATGGAAGTAAGGCGCAGGCAATAAGGGAAGAAGAAGCTAAGAAGCAGAAACAGAAGTAATAGAGTACAAATATTTTATTTTTTATTTGCGGTATGATATACTTGCCATAATGGGGTGACAGAGATGGAGTATCATATTTTAGCTAGTGGATCTAAAGGAAATAGTGTATTTATTTGGGAACAGGGGGTTGGAATTCTTATTGACTGTGGTATTTCAAAACGACAACTTATAAAAAGACTAACAAGTGTTAGCCATGACTTAGATGAGATTAATTATGTGTTATTGACGCATGATCATTCCGATCATAATAAGTACATATCGATATTTAATGAAGATATTGTTTATTGTGGTAAAGGGTGTATTCCTGATATGATGGATAGTCAGGAATTGGTTCCTTATCAGGATAAACAATTAGCCCATTATACGATTACTCCTTTAGCGATTTCACATGACGCAACGAGTCCCTTAGCCTTTTCCATACGGGGAGAACAGGAAAAGATACTATATATGACAGATACCGGGTATGTATCTAAGAAAAATGAAAAATATATGACAAATCATGAGTATTACATTATGGAGAGTAATCATGATGTAGAAATGTTAATGGATACCGCTAGACCGTATTTTATAAAACAACGTATTGCGAGTGATATTGGCCATATGAATAATGAATATAGTGCTAGTGTTATGGCCCGAGTGATCGGTAAACAAACAAAGGAAATAACCTTAGCCCATTTAAGTGGTGAAGCCAATAGTCCAGATAAAGCATTAACCGCGTACCAACAAATATTTGATAGCCATCAGATCTCCTTTTCTAATATTCGGGTTGCGAGTCAACAGGAAGTGGTTAGCGGAGGAGTAAGGCGTGAAGATTAAAATAATATCGGTTGGAAAAATACGTGAGAAATACTTACTGGATGCTATTGGGGAGTATACAAAAAGGATGCAGGCGTATGCTAAGATAGAAAATATAATCGTGGCCGATGAGAGCATTCCGGATACGTGCTCTACCCATATGGCTACACAAATTATGGATAAAGAAGGACAAAAAATACTACGATATATAAAGGAAAAAGACTTGGTAATCGTATTGGATCGACAAGGTAAAATGTTAGATTCGATAGAACTATCAAATATGATAGAACAAAATATGATAGCAGGTACAAGTACTTTTACTTTTATAATTGGTGGTAGTTTAGGTTGTGGTCAAGAGGTATTACAACGAGCCGATTTTCTATTATCCTTTTCTAAAATGACATTTCCGCATCCATTAATGAAAGTAATATTAGTAGAACAATTATATCGATCGTTTAAGATTATGCGTAAAGAATCCTATCACAAGTAGTTTGTTATGGATTTGCTTTACCTTTTTTATTATAATAGAACTAAGTATAGAAAGGGGAGAATACTATGGTAGAGAAATTTAGAATTGAAATGGAAGATGGAGATGTTATGGAAGGAGAATTATATCCTGACCTTGCACCGATTAGTGTTACTAACTTTTTATCTTTAATCGATCAAAAATTTTATGATGGATTGATTTTCCACCGTGTTATTGCAGGGTTTATGATTCAAGGAGGCGGGTTAGATAAAAATAAAACGCCAAAAGAATGTAAAACGATTAAAGGAGAGTTTAGTAGTAATGGGGTAGCGAATAATTTAAAGCATACGCGTGGTGTACTTTCCATGGCGCGAACAATGATTCCGGACTCTGCTTCTTCACAATTTTTTATTATGCATCAAGATGCACCCCATTTAGATGGAGAATATGCTGCTTTTGGGAAAATAACTAAAGGACTAGAAGTTGTTGATAAAATCGCCAATGTTCAAAAGGATATGCAGGATTGTCCATTGCAACCAATTATTATAAAAACAATAGAAAGAATAAGGTAGCGAATACTACCTTTTTATCTATAGAAGAAAAGGAATAACTGATGATTGAAAAAATCGAAGGATTAAATACCCAGTATGCACATCGGGCACCGATTGGATTTTCGGGTGATGATGTATATATGATTCCACAAGGATATCAAGGCAAGGATGTCGTCGTGAAGATGGCTAGGCGTAAAGAGGTATACGAAGAAGGCAAGAATTTGCAATGGTTACAACCATATATACGTGTGCCTATTGTGTATCAAATTGGTAAAATAGATGAATATTATTTTGTTGTTATGGAATCATTGCCAGGTAGGATGTTACAGGACTACCTGACCGTCGATACGATAGAATCCATTATTCGTTTATACGCCAAAGCGATTCGTGTCTTTCATACAATTCCAATAACAGGCATACCTTATAATCATAGCCTACAACAAAAATTAGAAGATGTTAAAAGAAACGTAACAACCGGTTCTATTACTAACCAATTCTTTGAACCTGAATTTAATGGTTTGTCGCCAGAACAGTTATATCAGCGATTACAAAAGGAAATGATTGTGGAAGACGATCTCGTATTATGTCACGGCGATGTGTGCATGCCTAATTTAATTGTCGTTAGTCAAAATACGGTAGGTTATATTGATGTTGTACAATTAGGGGTTTCTGATAGACACTTGGATATCGCAATTGGATTGCGTTCCTTGCGCTATAATTTAAAACAAATAGGGAAAACTTTAACTAACGACTATATTGCTTTATTTATAGAAAGTTATGGTATGTCTAAGGTATCAAAGGATAACATTTTATTTTATATTTTATTAGATGAGTTAACGAAAGGGTGAAAGCAATGAAAGTAATGTTTATTTCCGATATTCATGGTTCTTATACATGGCTAAAAAGAGCGATTGATATATATGAACAAGAAAACTTTGATAAACTAATTATTTTAGGGGATATTTTATATCATGGACCTAGAAATCCATTACCAGATGGGTATGATTGTAAAAAGGTGGCCGCTTTATTAAATGAATATAAAGATAAGATAACAGCAGTGCGCGGTAACTGTGATGCAGAAGTCGATCAAATGGTTTTAGAATTTGATTGTATGCAGGATCATAAAGAGATTACATTAAATGGTCATCCTTTCTATTTAACGCATGGACACCATGAATATGAGGATCAATTACCACCAATCTCTAAAGGGACGGTATTAGCCTATGGTCACTACCATAAGCCTATTGCGAAGAAGAAAGATGGCATATACATTATTAACCCGTCTTCTATCTCACTACCTAAAGAGGGGGATAATAGTTATGGTGTGTTAGAAGGGGATACCTTTATGATTAAGAATTTTGATAAGCAAGTAGTAGCGAGTATAAATATAGTATAGAAAATAGGGTTTATTGACATATAAAAGACGAAATTGTATAATAGCGCAAGAATAGTAAGCTGGGGGGCAGAATAAATGACGATAAATACATTACTGGAGAAGTATGGAAGTTTAACATTTAGCGATGATGTAATGAAAGAAAGAATTCCGCGATCTACCTATAAAGCATTCCATGATTCTATCGCAAAGGGAGAGCCATTGTCAAAAGAAACAGCAACGGTAGTTGCCAATGCGATGAAGATCTGGGCTGTGGAAAATGGAGCAACGCATTATACCCATTGGTTTATGCCAATGACGGGAATGACGGCGGAAAAGCATGATGCCTTTATAGAACCATCCGGAAGTAAAGCTATTTTAGAATTTAGTGGTAAAACACTGCGTAAAGGAGAACCAGATGCTTCTTCCTTTCCTTCTGGAGGACTTCGTGCAACTTTTGAAGCACGTGGATATACCGCTTGGGATTGTACATCACCCGCCTTTATAAAAGATGGATCACTATATATACCGACTTTATTTTGTTCTTATACGGGAGAAGCATTGGATAAAAAGACACCATTACTTCGTTCCTGCGACGCCTTGTCGTTAGCTGCCACTCGACTGTTAACATTGATTGGATTGCCTGACGTTACGAAAGTCATGTCTTCCGTTGGCGCAGAACAAGAATATTTTCTTGTGGATGATAGTGTATTCCAACAACGATTAGACTTACGATTAACGGGTCGGACTCTATTTGGTGCTATGGCACCAAAGGATCAGGACATAGAAGCCCATTACTTTGGTAGTTTAAAACGTAAAGTATGTAGCTTTATGGCGGATCTAGATCGTGAATTATGGCTATATGGAATTCCAGCTAAAACAAAACATAATGAAGTCGCACCAGCCCAACACGAATTGGCTTGTGTCTATGCAAAAGTAAATATTACAACGGACAATAATACGCTATTAATGCAACTGATGCAGGAAATTGCGAAGAAACACGGGTTACGTTGTCTATTGCATGAAAAACCATTTGCGAATGTGAATGGATCGGGTAAACATAACAACTGGTCTCTAATCACAAATACAGGTATTAATATTTTTGACCCTGGTGAAAATCCATCACAAAATGATGCTTTTCTGGCTGCTTTAGCTTGTACTATTAAAGCGGTAGATGAACATGCGGATCTACTACGAATGACTATTGCGAGTGCTGGAAATGATCATCGTCTTGGTGGACATGAAGCACCACCGGCTATTATTTCGATGTTTTTAGGTGATGCTTTAGAGGAACTTGTTGAAAATATTTGTCAAGGGACAGAGACGAACAGTAAGGAAAACGATCGCTTCAAAACAGGTGTAGCTGTCGTACCAACCTTTTCCAAAGATACAACGGATCGAAATCGTACCTCACCATTTGCCTTTACTGGCAATAAATTTGAATTTAGAGCCGTTGGATCAAACCAATCCATTGCTGCTCCAAATACCATGTTAAATGCCATTGTAGCTAGTGCTATGAATGATATGGCTGATGCCTTGGAAGCCGGACAATCGTTAGCAGAAGTGGTTAAAAGATTTATTAGAGAACATCGCCGTATTATTTTTAATGGGGATGGGTATGCCCCTTCTTGGCAAGAGGAAGCTGCGCGTCGTGGCTTGGCGAATGTTAAAAATACAGTGGATGCCATTGAGTGCTTACGTGCGCCAAAAAATATTGCCTTACTTACATCTCTCCATATTTATAGTGACACAGAGATGCAATCTAGGTATGAAATATTACATGAAAATTATATAAAAGTAATCCGCGTGGAAGCATCGACTGCCCTGTCTATGGTAAAAACACAAATATATCCTGCTGTCGTAGGATACTTACGTAAAATAACCGAAACATATTTAGTTACCAAAGAAGCAAATATAGAAACGTGTCTTAAAGATGATGTTACCCAAGTTTCTTCTTTGCTTACAACTATGAAGGAACAAATTAAACAGTTAGAACAATATATAGATAACGCAAATCAAATGCAAGGAAAGACATATGAAATTTCTATGTATTGGCGTACCTATGTATTAGAAACAATGCAACAATTACGCCAAACGGTTGACTCGTTAGAAGAAATAGTTGATCGCAAGGATTGGCCTATGCCAACGTATATTGATTTATTATTTGGAATATAATACTATATTTCAGTTCTATTGCTTATTTTAGGAAATCATTACAGGAGATGATAAACAGTATGTTATCATCTTTTTATTTTTATGA
>CAKVJS010000079.1 GCA_934754755.1 uncultured Erysipelotrichales bacterium | reverse complement strand
CGTAGGGGTTAATTGTAAATTAGGACCATGGATATATTCCTCCGTTTCGAAGACATTGGTTGGAATATGAATCGTTTCCCCCATCTTTAGAGCCCCTTCTAAACAAACCCCACAACTACCACTGCTTCCGATTAAATAACATTGGTGCATAGCAGTAAATGATTTATAATGCTTAGCGATAAAAGCACTAGCCTTTTCCTGCATTTGAGTTTGTAACCCAACGGCCTTTTCTAAACATTCCTTGTAATCGAACCGTTCTGTTAATTCCATAATAAATAGCATCCAGAATAAAGCTAACGTCGTAACACCTTTTGTTACATAACTGACGAGTTCTTCACCAACTCCATACTCAATTACTACGTCCGCATACTCTTTTATATCACTACTTGGATTACCAGTTAAAACGATAGCTTTTTTATTTAACGTTTTTACTTTCTGTAAAGCATCAATAATATTGGTACTATATCCACTTTGACTGACCATTACAACAAGGTCATTTTCTTTAACGTCATGTTCGTAATTCGTAAAAGAATACGCTGGAATAATTTTTATTTCATGGTCGTAACATTTTTTCATAAATGCTCGTGCACAGGAACATCCGTTATAGCTAGAGCCACAAGCTACAATCCAAATATTTTCTATCGTATCCTTGTCTACTTCATCCATTAATGGCTTAACTATGGCTGCCGAGTTACGAATATTGGCGGCTGATACATCCTTTGCTTCTTTAACATAATCTAACATTGTCTTCATATTTATACCCCCCTTTTAATAGTTTAACTTACGGTAGTAACGACGAATTTCCATTGGATGACAGTTAAAGTGTTCTAGATAAACATCGATACGTGCATCAATGACATGTGTAATAATTGAAGATAAGTTTCCTCTATATTGATCGTCGATTCCTTCTAATGGGTAATCGGCTGCATCAATAATCGTATAGTTACTACAAATTTTTGGTACAAAATCAGCTACTCGTTTACCTAAAGCACGTTGGCTATCTTCCCCAATAAAAATAGTAATTGGTACATCTCTTTCGATTACTTCTAATGTTCCATGGAAAAATTCTGCTGCATGTACTGACTTTGTTTTTAACCAATGTTGTTCTTCCCAACAACACATTGCGTACGAATACGTAGCCGGCCATAAAATTCCTGCTCCAACAAAGTAATGAAGGCAATCATTCATATGTTTATATGCAAAATCCTTAGCGAATTCATCACATTGCTTTGCAACATTGACTAATCCTTGTGCTAGATGTTGATCTAATTGACGATAGAATGCTTCGTAGTCTGAAAATTCATTATTTCTTGCCATAAAACGGTCGGCAACCATAAAGAATTTTAAATTTTCGTTTTTTGGATATACAATTTCATAGTCTGCTTTACTTCCTAAATCTGTACCTGCTTGGTCTAAAAAGCCAATAATAGTTGCTCCTTTTTCTTTCGCTAGGGCTACTGCTTCGACAACTTCTTTCGTATTTCCAGTTACCGATGAAAAAATCACTACACTACCTTCACCTAAACGACGATTCCCAGTTGTCATAAACTCTGCTGCATTTTCTGAAAAAGTATCAATAGCAGACTTTTCTTTCATATGAATGACAGTCAACATAGCCGAAGCATACGTACCACCAATTCCTAACCAACAAATGTTTTTATATCCTTTATCGCATATACCATCGACTACTTGATTAATTTGACTGCGAAGCGCTAACGCCCCTTCTACACTTTTTATTTCTTCTTGTTCATTAAATTTTAACATATTTTTCTCCTCCTATTTTCTTTATCCTAAAACTTTAAAATATGCTCCAACTAAACCAATAACCGCGCAAAGCAATAATAACGTTGTTGTTTTCATACCTCTTTTTAATAAGTAATAAATAAATATCGTAAATCCCAAGGGAAGCAATCCTGGCATAATGTTATTACAAACATCATTAATCGTTGTTGCCTCTTTTCCAGAGCCAATCGTGAGTGGGATATTTAAAGATACATTTTCTGCTGTCATAGCTCCTACTACAGTCAATCCCAATACAGACGCTCCATATGTTATCGATTGCATCAGTCCGCTTTTTTGGACTTTATCTAAGAAACCAGTTCCTAGTTTGTATCCAACGTGAGTTAAATAGTAACGTAATCCTTGCGCTGGAATATTAAAAATAAGAATAAATAAGATTGGTCCTAAAATATTTCCCTTGCGCGCAAAGGAAAGTCCAATACCCGTCGCAATAATACGTAAAGTTCCCCAAATAAAGGAATCTCCGATCCCGGCCATAGGACCCATTAAGGATAATTTAACATTATTGATACTATCCGTATCAAAGTCATCTTCCAAGGCATTTTGTTCTTCCATGGCTGCGGATAATCCCAAAATCAAAGTGGCACACCATGGGGTAGTATTAAAGAATTCCAAATGTCTTTGTAAGGCCGCTGCCTTGTCTTCCTTGGTTGTATACACTTTATCAATGATGGGAATAAGTGAATAGGCGTATCCTAAACTCATCTGTCTTTCATAATTCCAAGACCATTCTAGCCCTAAAGAACGCCAGAATACTCGGTTGATATCTTTTTTTGTAATCTCTTTTTTAGCAATCACCCCCTTATTAGAAGTCATCATCGTCACCCCCTACCATCATTTTTTCTTGTTGATTTTTAATCTGTACTAAAATAATGGCAAAGATAGCACCAAATATCGCCACTCCCGTCACTGGTATTTTTAGATATTCAGAAAGTGCAAATCCAAGTGCAAAGAAACAAGCTACTTCCTTATTAATAATCATTTGCATCAATAACCCAAATCCAATCGCCGGTAATAATCCCATGGCAACGGTCAATCCGGTTTGTACCCATTGGGGAATGCTATCGATGACCCCTTGCATAACCGGTTGTCCCAATTGAAAGGACAATCCCACAATGACACCAAGAATTAAATTCACGCCAAAGAAGCCACCTAGAAAGTGCATCCGAGCAACTCCCTTTATATTCGCCTCTTTAGCATCCTTATCCGCCCGGTGTAAGAAAGATGGAACAATAAAAATCATTCCTAGGTTCAAGATCACTACTACCAATGATGCAATCGGTAAAGCAAAGGTAAGTGCTGTTTGTGCGGGCATTCCTGTGGTGATTGCAAAAGCAGTACCTAGAACCGTTCCGGATACCATATTTGGTGGCAATGAAGCGCCAATGGCTAATGCCCCCATAAACGCTAATTCCAGGGTGGCTCCTATCTGTACTCCTAACGATATGTTCCCCATTACGATCCCCGTTAGAGCACCCATGACCATAGGTCTGGACCACATGGTTGTACCGCACAAATACTCTGCATTTCCAAACATGGCAACCACCCCTAATAAAATTGCCTCCTTAACCATCTTTACTACCCCCTATAAAACTTTCTTCGCTAATATTTTTGTATCGGTTGGAATCATTCGTATTTCCACTTCGATATTAGCCTCTATTAATTTCTTTAATAATTCTTCCTCTTCTGGCAATACGCTAACGGCCTTAGAAATATTTCTAGTTTCCTTTTTGGCCTTGGTTCCTCCTAAGTTAATACTTTTAATAACGTTGGTTTCCGTTGCAAAACGATAGGCATCAGCAATACTTTCCACTACGATAAATAGTTTATATTTATCAGTAACTCCGTCATTAATTGCCTTAATACCATCATCCACCGTTTTTAAAACTAACTTAACACCTTGTGGTTTCGCCATTTTTATGGACATCTTACGCATTTCATCTTGCATCACACTATCATTCGCTATTAAAATGCAATTAGAACCTAGCTGACTTGTCCATGAAAAAGCTACCTGGCCATGTAATAATCGGTGATCCACGCGCAAACAAGTAATCATTAAAATTCCTCCTCTATAATATTTTGATGGACTGTAGAACTCTTCGTAAGTCCAATACCCCCTGTGCTTTCTTCTAGAATCTGTGCATAATCTACTTCCTTATCTCCCTGTCCATAGGCTAATACGAAGGCTAGCACCATATTCATATTCATCCCTGACAGTATGACTACATTCGGTAGATCGCATATGGATACCACTGCGTTGTATACACTTCCTCCCTTAATATCGCAAATAAAGACATACGTATCGTTACTACTTGCTATGTCGGATTTAATTAGTGCAACATAATCGTTTGGATTTTCTCCTGGTTGCAAGCAATACGTAGCAATATTAGCAACGGCTTCTTGACCAGCAATCATAGCTACCGATTCTAACATGCCCTTCGATAGATTACCGTGAGAAGCTAAAGTTAAATGAATCAATGCTATTCACCTCCTTCACTAATATTACTAGCAATTTTCTTGCCAACATCTCCATTTTCGACATAATTTTTATAAATATTTTCTTGACGATGTTTTATTTGGACTAATATAATGGCTAAAATACAGCCAAATATAGCCACACCAGTTAACGGTATTTCAAGATATTTGGATAATATAAAACCGAGGCCAAAAAAGCAGGCAACCTGTTTATTCATTGTCATTTCCATCAAAATTCCAAATCCAATCGCAGGCATTAATCCAATAATTACCATAACCCCTGTTTGTACCCAATCGGGAATACTGTTAATAAGAAGTAAAGCGACCTTCTGACCAGCTAGAAAGGAAATAAAGACAAACAAGCCAAGTAGTAATCCTTTTTCAAAGAAACCACCTAGAACCTCCATTAACCCGACCTTTTTTACATTTCCTTCTTTTGCATACGCATCAGCCTTGTGTAAAAAATGCGGGACAATAAAGATCGTTCCAATATTTTTTATGATTAAACCAACCGATGCAATAGGTAAGGCAATCGTAACTGCCATTTGTGGTTCTTTACCTGCCATTATAGTAAAAGCGGTGCTAAGTACAGCTGCACTGCTCATTTCAGGAGGAGAAGCAGCACCAATAGCCATCGATCCTAAAAATGCAAGTTCTAAAAGTGCACCAATGATAACGCCCTGCCTTACATCCCCCATAAAAGCACCGGTTACTGTTGCCATAACCATGGATCTTGACCAAAATGTTGTACCACATATATATTCCATCGTACCCAACAGTTCAATACATCCTAGTATAATCGCTTGTATCATGGTTTGCCTCCTATTCATGTATATGGTATCATTCGCCTATCTATACCCCTTATATGTGATTTGCTTATTTTATATAAAAAAAGTGTATCATTCCATACACTAAATTTATTTGTATTAATTTATTTTGTCTATTTTGGTTCTGCATTAAAACTATCGTCATGTTAAAGCAGATAATACTATATATTACATATGCTATTTTAATCTTTCTTTTTTACATTACTTATTGAGCCTGTAAGAATATTTGTAATGCAAAATAATATAATCGTAAATACCAAGAACACAATGAAACGTAGTAATACATTAGATATATCAAAATTTGTTGTAGTCCAATGCGTAGCCAGTTCCATCCTAAAGAAGTTAAACGGAATAAAATCAGATATCTTTTTCATGATGCCAGTAAATTCAAAATCACCAATTGTACCTGTAATCATCGCAATCCCAAAATAAACTAACATGGCAATTCCTTGTACAACATTAAATTCTTTAAAAAACCAGGCAATAGTAAAGGCCAAAAAATAGAAAGAAGTAGTTAGTATTAAGATACCACAGACCATTAAAACGAATGCTGTTACACTAGGTGCAGGAAGCGGGATAACGATTCTAAGCACTAGGAAATAGAGCAAACAAATGCCACTAACTAAGAATAGAATAGAAATAAATTTAGCAAACATTTGTTGAAGCTTAGTATATCCAAATAAAGAAAAACGTGTCGCAATACCTCCTTCTATATCTTTAGCGAAGGCTATTGTAAAAGGAAGCATCACCAAACCCAAAGGAATCATAGGTAGACACATAGAAAATATTGTCGTAGCGATTATTTTATTTTGTTCTACATCTTTAGAGGCATGGTAACCGCCAATAGCTAATAGTAATGGTAATACCCCTCCAACGATC
>CAKVJS010000078.1 GCA_934754755.1 uncultured Erysipelotrichales bacterium | reverse complement strand
TTCTTATGCTTATGGTTTTTCAAAAGCATAAGAAAATAAGCAACTAACATCTCTTCAAAATATCCAAAATCCTTGAGACTTTGCCATAAATCTTTGCCTTGTTCAATATCTCGCTGCAAGGAACAAACGATCATTTTAATATCTGTATCCATCATTTGATTGGATAGAATAGTAATAATCTTAGTCGTATCATAATTTGCCTGTAATAACTCATTGTAATAAATCGCAAATGTTATCGAGTAATACTTTTTAATGTATTTTCCGATCATCGGAATTCGTAAAATAAACCAATCAATATAAGCATGCCTTTGTTTTTTAATAGCATATAGACAAATACCTAGAACAATAACCGAAATACTGATTAGCACTATAAATACGATCGGAATCCAGCGTAGGGATAACATTGTTACCGTAAATAATACGTTCGGTTTAATGGTAAATTCTTTAAATAATAGTTGTACTTCGGGCATTAGAAAGGAAGATACAAAAATAGAAAAGAAAAAGATAAAAATCAAAAGGAAGGCTGGATAATAAAGCTGTTTTTTAAAACGTTTGATCGTTGCACTTCTTTGTTGGCATATCTCTAAGCTGTCGATAATAGCCTGACTAACCTCCTTTTGCATACTAAAGAAGTAAAAGAACTCTCTAAAACGTTTCGGTAATTTACCATCTAATATACTTGCCCGAAGATCTTTTCCCTCCGCTAGCCCGACCTCGATTACCGATATAAGAGGGTGATTATTGATTGTTTTAGATAAGCTTATAATTTGCGATAAAGGATAGCCCTGCTTTAGTAATATAGCCAACATATCTAAAACAGAATAGGTATTATTCATATAAGAATTCTTGCACCTCCTGTTTCGTGACTATATTATTTTTCAGTAATTCCTGTGCATGATCACAATAGGTGATAAATGGAATTTTCTTGTTGCCATCTATATATTGATGAATAGCATCCCGTGTCATAAATTCTGATAATACAATTGGTTTTCCCGTTTTTTCCTGATAAATCATCGTTTGATTAACAATCCCTAATAGAATTTCATATAGATCCAAATTTGAAATCCCGAAATGAAGCAGGCGTTGTAATGTTGTCAAACAATTACCGGCATGCAAAGTAGTTAATACTAAATGGCCAGTTAGGGCACAGTTAACAGCCAGCTTTGCAGTCTCTAGATCTCGTATCTCTCCAATCATAATGATATCGGGATCGTGACGTAATACCTGTCTTAATGAATTCTTATAAGACATTCCCTGTCCCGCATTAATTTGTATTTGAAGACAGTATTCTTTAACTACTTCAACTGGATCTTCTAAGGTAATAATATTTTTATTACCTTTATCATGAATGGCGTCTAACAAGGTGTATAAGGTTGTTGACTTACCACTCCCCGTCGCTCCACTAACAATAAAAAGACCGTGACGCATATTCGCTACTAATTTTAAAAAGTGTTTCGTATCTTCAAAATAACTAATCGTATCAATAGAAAGCGTAGGATGATTATTGAGAATACGTATTACTAGACTATCCGCTTGTTTACTAGGTAAACTGGAGATTCGCAAATAGTAACTTTGATTGGTATGTTCTAATATATAATTTCCCGTTTGTGGTTTCCATTGATAATTCAAATCAATATGCGATATGTAACGAATATAATTAATTAATTTTTCCCCTTGCGCGTAATCATACTCCCTGTACATTTCCAATTTCCCATGATGGCGAAAATGTATGGTACAGGACTTAGTTAAAACGATATGGATATCGGTGATTTCTAACTGTAAGGCATCATTAATAATCTTTTTGAAATGCTTCTGCATGAAGGATACCCCCTAACTATATATACTTTATTTAATACATTTTTACTTGCAACAAAAAAATACTTAAACCCAAAGGTCTAAGTATTCTATAATTTTGTATGCTACTTATTTTAAACGTTCTAGTAATGAATCATTGTAACCAAACAAGTAAGTTAATACACCACCAGCTACATAAGCAATACATAGGGCAATGATATAGTTAATCCAATTTCCATGAACAACAACAGGGATTAATAGCCATCCTGAAATACCGATAACATTAACACCGACATATCCTGTCATGGCTAGATAGGCACCACCAAAACCAGCACCTAAACAAGCCGTAATGAATGGTCTACCAAGCGGTAGCGATACACCATAAATCAAAGGTTCTCCGACTCCTAAAAATCCAATCGGTAAACTAGATCCGATAGTAGATCGTAACCTTTTATCTCTTGTTTTCATGTATATAGCAATTGCAGAACCAACTTGTCCAGCTCCCGCCATACCTAAAATTGGTAATAATATCGTATATCCAACTTGTTGAATCAATTGTGCATGTACAGGAATTAATCCTTGGTGAATACCTAACATTACCAAAGGTAAGAAAACAGAAGAAAGTACAAATCCACCGATTACACCACCTTTTACTAAGGCAACATCAATAAGTAGCCACGTAATACCTTTCATGATTACCGCTGCTATTGGTATGATTATAAAGGCTGTTATAACGCTACCAATTAATACTGTAACAAAAGGAACAATAAATAAATCTAGAGAAGCTGGAATAACCTTACGTACCTTTTTTTCAATATAAGCAAATACAAAAGCGGCTAAAATTACACCTAATACTCCACCAAGCCCTGCTTGCATAGTAAAATCACCAATTCTTAACGGCACAGCATCATGTCCAGGAACAGCTGCGATTCCATTGAAGGCAGGCAAGTAGATAAATCCACCAGCAATAGCTCCAAGTACTGTTGAACCTCCAAATTCTTTAGCGGCATTCATACCAACTACTACATGTAATATTCCACCTAATACCCCACCCATTGCTAGGAATAAGGCAAACCATGGATTGCTTGCTAAGGCTGGATTTGATAATTTAATAATATTGGCAATAGCGGAAAAGAAACCACAGGCAATAAATCCAGGAATAATGGGAACAAAGATATTTCCAATATGTTTTAATACTAATTGGAATTTTGATGTTTGTTTGCTTTTAATCCTTTCCTTAGTTTCCCTCTCAATATTTCGTTCTGTTTTCACAGATCCACCACTACTGTTTTCATTGTCTAATAAAGCCATAAAAGAATCTTTTGCTCTTTGGGCATGACCAGGACCTACAATAACTTGTACTTGCTCCCCTTCAACAACACCCATAACTCCATCAAGAGCCTTAATACCCTCGTAATTAACTTGTTTTTCATCTTTGACATTGATACGAAGTCGAGTCATACAATTGGCAGCCGAAATAATATTGTCTTTTCCACCAACGAATTGCAAGGTCTTACTTGATAATGATTTATAGTCCACGCTTACGTCCTCCTTTTTCATGATTCAAGTTTTATATAAATACTACGTTAAATCATATTTATACTTCTTGTACTATATGTATTCACTTATACTATATAGTAGTATGTGCATTATAAATAATAATATATGCAACCTCCTTATTTTTAGTAATCTTTTAGATTACTTATTTCTACAAAAAATACCTTTTCTGTAAACACTATTATATTTTATATAGGATAGCGAATTTTGTCAAGCAAGTGGTTCCATATAACCCTCTATTTATCAATATAATTATACCTTTACGTTATTCGATTATTTTATTATTGCAAAAATGGATTATTACTCTTTTCCGCAGACAAAGAAGTAGCTTCTCCATGGCCTGGATATATTTTCGCATCGAAGGGAAATGATTTTATTTTCTTGATGGATGCAATCATATCTGCTTTAGAGGACAATGGAAAATCATATCGTCCAATGGACCCTTGAAATAAAACATCACCAGTAAACATTACCTTTTCATCGACAAAGTGAAAAACACAGGATCCAGGTGTATGCCCAGGCAAATGAATATATTTGATAGCAGTGTCTAACAAACGAGGCATAGATTCAATATCTATAATCGGAGATCGAATGATAAATGGTTTTTCCAAATATGATAAGTTTAAATTTGCATCATATAATAGTGGCATATCTTCTTTATGAATATATATAGGACACTGAAAATTATCATATAAATAATCCACCGCTCCAATATGATCCATATGGCCATGGGTTAATAAAATAGCAATAAGTGATAACCCCTCCTTGTAAATAACATCTTTTATCTTTTTACCATTAGCTCCCGGATCAATCAGTATACATTCCTTGTGATTACTTACAATATATGTATTTTCCTGGAAACTACCAACTATCAATCGTTTGCTTTGCACAACTTTCTCCCCCTATTAAAAAAAGCCTAGTAGGCTTATTTTTTTTCTTTATGTACTGTTTTTTTATTACATCTTGGACAATATTTATTAACTTCCATTTTATCCGGATGGCTTCTTTTATTTTTTGTATTAATATAGTTTTCTTCACCACATTCTGTACATTTTAAAATGATATTATCTCTCATAATAATTCCTCCATATAATCTGAAATCTCTGCTATATAATAACATATGTACTAAATAAATACTAGTTATTTTTATTTATTACCATATTTTTCATAATACTTATCCATTATTTGGGAAGCAACGTTTATAGAAGAGGCATCGGTTTGACTTGTTCCTTTTCCATTTTTAATTCCCATAGCTGCAAAAACAACTTGCGCTTTACCATCTTTACCGTCAGCCCATCCAATCACCTGTTTATTATAATATACTTGTCGACTTTCAATAACTTCGGCAGTACCTGTTTTAACATAGGTAGTATATGGCTTGCTGGCCCACGGTGTTCGACACAATCCTTTAGGAGATATGACACAACCACGAAACCCTCTTTTAATGGTATCAAAAGCCCTTGATTGGCTACTCACATTATCTAGAATGATAGGTCTGTTTTCATAGGTAGTTAATTGGTTTCCTTCATCATCGTTTACGAAAGCATCAAGTACTAATCGTGGCTTTACTCTTTTACCACCATTCGCTAAGGTAGCCGTATATTGTGCTAACTGAATATTCGTATACGCATCGTATTGTCCAATCGATAAGTCCAAAAGATTACCGGCTAAAGGATTATCTCCTCTTTTTCCGTTTGCCTCATACGTAACATCAAGACCTGTTTTCACACCCAAACCTAACTCACCGATATCACGTCGATACGTATCAAAGGCTGCAAAGTCGATCTTTAATGGGCCATCGTATACATAATTTGCCTTACCGAGCGCCATAGCTAAACGAAACATATATACATTGGATGAAATCGACAATGCTTCTACGGGATTTAAATTACCTAAAGGATAACTTGCCCATGATTTTTTGATGGGTGTACTCTTAATCTTAATCGGTTCATCTCGATAGATGGTATTTTCATTGATAATATTTTCCTTAAATCCGGTATAAATTGTACCACCTTTAGTCGTGGATCCAATTAAATTCACTTCTTGATAATTACCAGCCGGATAATCAAAGATTTGATTTTTACTACGATCCAGCTGTTTTCCTACCATTGTCAAAATATCACCATTATTAGGATCCATCATGATAAAGAAAATTTTATCAAACTTATCATTTCCTGGTAGTGATTTTGCTCGCATTAATTCACTAGAAACTGCTTGATCCGCAAAAGACTGTAAATCCCAATCAATGGATAAACGTAGATTGGATCCATTTCGGCCCATACGTGCATTATCATACATGGGAATTGGATTGCCATTTTTGTCTGTCGTTAGGGAATACTTAGTATCAGTACCACGCAATATATTTTCGTACTGTTCTTCCAATCCACTAACTCCAACCCGGGCATCATTCGCATAATCCAATGCCATTAGTGATTCCTGTTTATTTATTGGTAAACCTTGCTTTTTGGTTGTCACTTTTCCTAATATACCATTGAAATTAGGTTTAAAGGGATAATTTCGCATCCAGTTAGTAGAAACTCGAACACCCTTTAAAACATTAGAGTTAGATGCTACCGTACTAGCATCTTCCACATTTAACTCATCAATGAGTACGGCAGAACTACCGGTAGTACACTGCTTCATGATCGTTTCTAGCC